>QMKU01000205.1 GCA_003646525.1 Campylobacterota bacterium | reverse complement strand
CATGGGTAGAGAGACAGGTCATTCCACTGAGATAGTGATTGAAATCTTCAACCCACTGCTGAGGAAAGGCAGACTCTTCCCAAGCATAATGGTGCAGTAAATTGATAGGCGATTTCATATCCTTGACACGAGGCGGATAGATATTTCTACTGCTTACATCAACCTCTTGCTCACAATGTCCGATAGATTTATTGTAGAGCTTTTTTAACTCATAGTGCATCTCCAAAAAAGTTTCGTTGGGGAGAAAATCACCTCCTCCTTCGGTCGAATGCAACTGCACATCATGCCCAAGCTTGCTCAGAGCCAAAGAGGTTTCACGATTGAGCAAAGCTAAACTATAAGAGCTGTCAAAAGGTCCCTCAACCCTCCAGACGATCTTCTCTCCTAACTCAAAATATCTGACATACTGAGTGAGTGTTGCGAAAACAGATGAGAGTTCATCCACGCTACTGCTCATATCGAAGCGTTTATATCTCTCTATCTTCTGCTCTGAAATATATTTGCCAATCTCCTCTTTTTCGGCTCTGCTGATCGTCAAAAATCTATCGAGAGAAGCGATCATCTTGAGTTGATCTCTATCATCTAGCTCCAGAATAGCCCGACTGTCATATAGTATACAAGAGAGAACTACGCCTCTGTATTGCATCATATTGAACAGAAGATGTGTACTAGCTGTACTCATGACTCCCAGTTCTGATCCGACAAATATATCTCCCAAGTAGCTATCAATCTCATCATCATTCAAGAAGTCTGATGAGAACAAATCTGGCGTTAAATCAAAATACTCTGAAACAAACTTCCAAGCATAACAATAGTGCGAACTCTCTTCTGACAAATAGACAGGCTCCACTCGATAACCCTCAGGAGGATATATCAAACTCTGCTTGATAAAAGTCAGAAATCTCTTCTTGTCTCTCTGGGAAGCCTTCTCGTTGTGCAAGATAGAGATATCCATAAAAATCTGCTTCACCCTAGGTACTGGCGGAAAGTTTTGGGCGATATCTGACGAGAGTGTCAGTAGCTCATCCCTGCTCCAGCTCTCTAGCTTTTCAGGAACAACACGCATCAATCCATAAAGTTTATCAGAGGCATCATCGTAAAAATTTTCAATTTCACGAAGATACTGCGATGCACAAAAGATAGGATCATGCTGCATGCGGATGATCTCTCTAGCTTTTTGCCCTAACTCAACTCTCCTATTTTGATCTACATAGAGCCCCTCAAGTGCTTCTATCAATTCCAAATCAGAAAAATGATCAGGTAGTATCACAACTGCTTCTTGAGGTAGATCAGCCATGGCACCATTGGCATTGACGATAGTTGCCAATCCATAATTCATACAATCAAGTACAGCAGCAGAACTTTCGCCTCTTGAGTTTGTTCTCAGCTGGACACCGACATCTGCTGCTTGAAGATATCTCTTGAATATATCCGCCTCTATCCAGTCAGTAATGTGAATACGGTTTTTGGCATGTGAAGCCATAGACTTATCAAACATAGCATCCGCATACTCTATGCCTTTGCTCTCTCCCACAAATATCAGATGACAACGACTATCCTGTGATAGGCTTGAGTCAAGAAATGCCTGTAGCAGTCGGTGATTTAGCTTGTTTTCATGCAGTAAGCCAAAACTGCATATCACAAAGGCATCCTCTGGTAGATCCAACGCCTCTCTCGCCTCTGACTGATCATAGTCGAGGCTTGGAATCCGAAGAAGTGGAATAGAGGACCAAGGTAGAGGGCTTTTGCCATACCACTGCTCTTTCATCCGTAGTGAATTTGCAGAGTGCACGATCACACCCAATGCATTTTGGAGCAGAGAAATATTTGTCGGATACTTCCCGATAGTCTCTTCGATATCTTCGGTCGATATCTTATCTCTGAGTGCTCTGTATCCATGGCTTTTGTAGAGATTGTCCGTCCAAAACTGAGGCTTGTAGCCAACATGCTGCATATAGGCAGAGACTCCTGACATGAAAAAGTCATGAAGTACGACAACACCAGGTATCTCTTCGAGAAGTGCGAACATGTGTTGATGAAAATGAGAATTACCAAAATGGTAAAGAATACGATCATAACAATAACTATTTTCTCTAAACCAATCGATGGATCTCATCGTATAATTTTGACCTAGAAAATCATCGGTAAAAACTGACTGATCTGTAACAATATCAATCTCATAGTGCTCAGAGAGTGCTGGCAGAAGCTCTGCACTATAATCACTGATACCACTGCGCTCAGGCGGTAGTGGAGAGAGATATGCCAAGGATGGTTTTGTCTCAAGATTACTTGTGCTTATATGTCTGTTTTTGAAAGTACCTATCTTCTCCTCTATAGCTGCAATAGCCGTTATGGCACTACTGTCCCAAGAGAAGTTTTTGGCTTGTTTGACTCCATGTTTTCTGAGCCTCTCCCTGAAGGGCTCATCCGTCAATGCTTGCTCAAGCTTGGCAGAGATAGAGAGATCATCTCTAGGATCAAACAGTGCCTCTTCTAGACCGATCACCTCAGGCAAACTTGATGTGTTGGAACCGATCACCACACGACCGCACAACATCGCCTCCAACGCAGGCAAACCAAACCCCTCATGCCAAGATGGAAAGATAAATACTTCACATAGATTGTAAAAAAGTACCAAGTCTTCATCGGAAACAAAACCTGTAAAGATCACTTCATCTTCTGGCAGGGTGAGATCAGTAACCAACTTGGTCAATTGTACCTTGTGAGCATCTGACATCGAACAGATAATCGCCAATTGATACCTATCTCTCAGCTCAAAGGGGAGTAGTGCATAAGCGCGTATCAATCCCTCTATATTTTTGCGATAATCCACGCCCCCTGTATACATGATAAAAGATTTGTAAATGCCATATTTGCTTTTGACCGCCTCTTTTTGTAAATCATCTACCTTTTGGGGGTAAAAGTGTGCATCTGCTGCTGTAGAGATATTGACGACATCATCTTCTGGAATATTGAGATAATCATGTGCTTCATTTTTTGCAGACTTGGAGATAGACAAAAGCAGATCAGCTCTTTTCAGCGATTCGATCTTGCCAAGGTACCAAGAGTTCAAGTCAGGATTTTCCAAATAGACTTCTGCATGTATAAAAGGTATCAAATCATATAAAATAACAGCTGTAGGCGTATGGCTGAACGCCCCGACAGTTGTCACAGAGTCATCACCAAAACCTTCAAAGAGGCTCATGACCAAAACCATATCTGGTCTCAGATTGGCAAAAAATGCTTCTCTCATCTTCTCTGCAACTTCTCTTTTGGATCGGCTCTCTTTGTCTATATACCGGACTGGTTCAGGCACATGCCATATCACAATATTTTCTGGAGGCAGAAGCATAGAAAATTCAGCATAGATATCATCTGTCGCTTCAAGAAAAATAGAGTTCAGTGCGATAATAATCTCATGCTCTCCTCTATTGGCAATGATCGCTTTGGCGAGGGAGAGAGTGTAACGCCCTATCCCCCGATTGCGTGAACTGTAGGATTGTGCACCCTGCAAGTCTATAATTATTCGCATTTTTCTTGACTCCTCTTCTGTTCTATACTTCGTTCTAGGTTTCGATAAACCTGATTGCTTCGAGGAGATGTTTTTGTAGGTTTTGTTTGATCTACACTCGCATCTTCTTCTGTATGGGTAGGCTTGACAGACTCTTCACTCGTTGACGATACACTATTTCTCATGGCTATTGTTTTATTTTTTATCCTATGATAGAATCTATTGGCTACTCTTGGTATATATAAAACTTTTTTGATCACAGAGGTAATGCGTTGCCACTTCTCCTCTAGGCGAACACATCTCACTTCGGTAGCATTTGCGACTCTCTCTGCTTCTGTTGCTCTCCTCTCTGCTTCTGTTGCTCTCCTCTCTACTTCTGTTGCTCTCCTCTCTACTTCTGTGGCTCTCCTCTCTACTTCTGTGGCACGGTCATTTGCTTTTGCGGCGAAACTCTCT
>QMKU01000204.1 GCA_003646525.1 Campylobacterota bacterium | reverse complement strand
TCATTTCAACCTCCCCAACATTTCGAAAACACCCACATCAAACTTGGAAAATGCAAACCACTTCTTGCCCAAATCCTTCAAACTTGCCCCAAGATGTTGTCTAGAAGGTATCACATTTTGCGATACCATGAAATCTACTTCATTGTTTGTCAACTGAAACATAAAATCATCTGGAAATCTATCGATATTTCTTTTAGTCTGCTCTCTAAGTCTAATAGATTTTATACCATAAATATCTGCCAAATCTCTATCCAACATTACCTGCATACCCCTAAGAGTAAAAATTCTATTTTCTATATTCAAATCATTGATAACTGTTAATTTCTCCATTAAGAAATCCTTCCATCTGAGGAGTGTGTATATTCCAACGGTTGACCTGTTACTTCACGGAGGCAAACGGGTAAATATCCACTCGGAGTAGGGACTTCAGTCCCGTTCTTATCACTCATCAATATGTAGATGAAATCTCCATCGATGGATTTAGGAGAAAAATGAGTTCCATCTTTTACTTTTGTAACATAGCTTTTATCTATGTGTAAATTTTCTTGTTTTTTTAACATAGCTTTTATCTTTGTCACATTAAGCCCCTTTCCTTAACATAGCAAAAAGCTCTCTATTTACAAAAAATTTACTATTTTTTATCTGTATAGACTCTACTATATCTATGGTTTCTAACTCTTTTAGGTATTTTGAAGCTGTCTGCCTTGTAATACCCAAACCATCTACCAAAAAATCTATCTTAGTATAAGGGTGGGAAAATAGTATCTCTATCAAATCTTTTGAGTATACCTTGGGTAACTTCTCTTTTATCTGTTGCTTTGTATCTATCATCAGCTTTTGTATATTTTCTATGAGGAGGCTTGTCTCTTTTGCTGTTTGTTCAACTCCATCTAACATATATAATATTAGAGCATTCCAGTCACTGCTATTTTGGACTCCTTGAAGCACTTGGTAGTAGCCACTTTTATTTTGTATGATATAACGGCTTAGATAGAGTATAGGCAAGTCTAAAAGCTCTTTTTGGACAAGGTATAAGATATTTATGATCCTTCCCGTATTGATATCAATAGCACCTTGATAGACCTCATCGTGAGTAGTGATGATATTTTCTATCGCTGAGCTATCTTTTGCCTCCTGTAAGACCAAAGAGTTTATGAGTATATTTTGATTTGGTATGATTTTTGAGATACCATTAAGCATCGCTAATTCTCTGTTGGCAGATATTACTTTTTTTAGTATCTCTTTTGTCTCAATATCAATCTTTAAAGGAAGTTTTTGAGGTATAAACTCTTTCATCCTACAGCCCCAACTCTTTCAGATACCCACTCATCTTAGCCTTAACCTCTACTAACTCTTTTTCAATCTTTGCTATGTTAGTCTTGGTAGCTTCTATATCAACTATCTCTTCTTCCTCGAAAGTATCGACATACCTAGGAATATTGAGATTGTAGTCATTTTCTACTATCTCACTGAGTGGGGCTAAGTAGCTATATTTGTCTAGGGTCTCTCTGCTCTCTAGGGTGCTGAGTATCCGCTCTATATCACTGTCTCTCAGGTAGTTTTGATTTTTGACCTTCTCGAAGTGAGCGGAGGCATCGACAAAGAGGATATGCTCTGCATCTTCACGGCATTTTTTGAAGACCAAGATACAAGTAGGGATAGAAGTACCATAGAAGATATTGGCAGGTAGACTGATGACGGCATCTAGGTAGTTGCGATCCTCTATGAGATAGCGTCTGATATGCCCCTCTGCACTCCCACGAAAGAGTACACCATGAGGAAGCACTACTGCCATCGTGCCGTTGTCATCGAGATGGTGTATCATATGCTGGACGAAAGCATAGTCTGCCTTGCTTTTGGGTGCTAGCTTGCCATACGAAGAGAATCTATCATCTCCTAGATGTAGAGGATTGGCAGACCAGTGGGCAGAAAAAGGAGGATTGGCAACGATAGCTTCAAATTTGAGTTCGCTATGCTGAGGTGACTCTAGGGTATCTTCTTGGCGTATGTCAAACTCTCTGTAGTGTACACCGTGGAGTATCATATTCATCCGTGCTAGATTGTAGGTGGTGCGGTTGAGTTCTTGACCATAGTAGCTAGAGACACGACACTGCTTGGCGACACGAAGCAGTAGGGATCCACTCCCACAAGTAGGGTCATAGACGGACTTTATTTTCTCTTTGTGGGAAGTGACGATTTGGGCTAGGAGTGAAGAGACCTGCTGAGGCGTATAGAACTCACCTGCTTTTTTGCCTGCACCACTCGCAAACTGTCCGATGAGATACTCATACGCATCTCCCAACACATCAGCTTTTTCATCACCTATCTGAAAATCAATCGCATCAAGATGAGAGAGGACTTTGGAGATAAGGCTGTTTTTGGCTTCTTCTGTTTTGCCTAGTTTGGTAGAGGTGAGATCAAGATCTTCAAAGAGATTATCGAAATCCTCCTCACTCTGCGTACCCATTGTACTTTGTTCTATATTGGTGAGTATTTTTTGGAGGTCTCCTAGGATGAAGTTATCTCCATCACCATTGCCCCGTACAGCTATGACTGAGAAGAGTTCTGAAGGTTTGAGAAAATACCCCAACTTCTCCACCGCCCCCTCTTTGATGGCCTCAAGATACTCTATCCCTATCTCACTCTGCTCATCGATGAGCTTATAGTCGCGGATATCTTCTGTCTCTAAGAGTTGGTTGGCGTATAGATAGAGCTTTTGTGAGAGATATTTGTAAAAGATAAACCCCAATATATAGTCACGAAACTCATCAGCATCCATCTTGCCCCGTAGGGTATTGGCTATATTCCAAAGTTGTTGTTGAAGCTGTCTCTTCTGCTCTTCACCCATCTCTATAATCCTTTGTATCTATATATGGTAATTTAGTACCATATCATACACTATTAACCTCAAAAGTGACGGCATTCTTCACTCAAATCCCTAGCGCATCATATGGAATATTATGAAATAAAAAATATCATGGATAGTCGTCCAGTGTTTACTCCCTTGAAGTAGCCTAATTCTCGAACACCTCTGTCGGCTTCTCAAAAATACCTATTGTATCTATTTGATTTTTTATTGCGTATTATGCTTTTTTTTCTTTAAAAGTTTAGCTTAAAACTTAATTAATTAGAGTTTTGTAAATTTTATTGGATAGACCCCATAGTTCTTAAATAATCCATACTTTTATAAACATAAAATGCAAATCAAGCTTATATCAAGGTATGGAGAGTATACTAAAGTTAGATTTTTAATATTCTAATAGGGAGAATACCTATGCTAAAAAAACTACTACTAGTACTACTGTTTATCACAACAGTTCTCAACGCTACAGCCCCTATAGAGGAGAGTGTTGCCAAACTCTATATCGCTACCTTCGATAGAGCACCAGATGCCAAAGGTCTTGAGTATTGGCTTGGGAGTGGCTTGAGTATTGAAGAGATAGCCAAGAGCTTCTTTGACCAAGAAGAGACACAAGAGAAGTATCCTGCTGAGTACAGTAATGAAGACTTCATCATAGAGGTTTATAGAAACTTATTTGACCGTGATCCAGATGATGCAGGACTCGATTACTGGATAGAAGAACTTGAGAGTGGTCGTGTCACTCGTGACTACTTTATACTCACGGTTATGAATGGAGCAAAGGGTGATGATGAGAAGATACTAGACAACAAGACAGAAGTTGGACTAGCATTTGCTCACGGTGGACGCAATGATGCAGATGAGGCTCACAAGGTACTAGAGGGTGTCACAGCAGACCCTGCTAGTGTAGATAAAACGCTATGTGAGTTTGGTCTCCCCGGGTGTCCTAATCCTGAGCTACCAGCCGATTGTCCAGATGGTAGCTCATTTATCACACACAATGGTACAAACTACTGTCCTGTCACATCCACTAATGGCACAGGCAAAGTATGGCTAGATAGAAACCTAGGAGCAACACAAGTCTGTACTACCTTTGATGATAGTGCTTGTTATGGTGAC
>QMKU01000203.1 GCA_003646525.1 Campylobacterota bacterium | reverse complement strand
TTCTCTGCTGTGGTTTTGATCTTTTTGATAATGAGTGATGATATCTCTTCAGGGGAGTACTCTTTGTTATTTAGGTTGATTTTCTCATCAGATCCTATCAATCTCTTGATAGATATAGCACTATTTTTCTCAGCTATCATCGCCATATTTTTAGCTTTGACTCCTACAATAACACCCTCATCACTGACATTGACAACAGAGGGAAGTAAATAATCCCCATCAAAAGATATATGTTTGAGTCCATCTTGTGTATATACTGTTGCTACACTATTTGTCGTTCCTAAATCTATACCTATTATATCCATCTATTTACCTTTACTTTTGCATAATTTAATAATTCATCTCCATGAGAAAATCCATCTTCGAGTACCTCTACTATCACTCCATCTTCTGTCCCTCTATCCTCTATCACCTCTACTGCCTCATGCAGATTGGCATCAAAGATATCACCCTCCTTGGCTACCAATTTGAGATTTACACTATTTAAGATATCACTATAGAGTATACCTATAGTTTGAAAACCATTCTCAAATGCCCCAAATGCTCTGTTGAATTTAGAGAGACCAAAGAGAGAATTTTCTGGCATCGATATGAGGGCATCTTCAGAATTTTTCAAAAATGAATAGAGATCAATGAAGGGTTTGAGATTCTCTTTTGAGGCAGTAGCTTGCGTGCTCTTTAGCTCCTCCCTTAGGGAGTGTACAAGCTTGGTCAGTTTCTTGAACTCACCCTTGATGATTATCAGCTCTTGGGCTACTTGCTCCTCTTGTGTCTCCTCGTTTAGGTATTGTGATAATTGGATTATCTCCTCATTATCCATCAGCTCAATCTTTTTAGATATATGTTCATTAAATTGTTTTTTTGTCATAAATTGTTTTTTTCTCATATGATAAACGGTACCTCAAAAATCTCTTTTAAATGTTTACTATTGTCTACTACCTCTCTACCTTCAGGCAGGGAAGATACATCCAAAGCAAAGTACATACTCTCTATATCTTGTACAAAATACTTCTCATTTGTCAATCTATCATACGCATCACTAATCATCACAAACCGATCTGGGTTTTGCTCTGGCGGATACTCCCTGATAGCCTCTCTATACGCTTTTTTAATATCCTTGAAGTTGAAATCTCCCTCTAATCTCAAGATATCATAAGGGCTTCTCTTAATCAAATAATCCTCCTTGTATCTTAATTTGTCTTGCAAATTGTCCCATAAATCTCTCTAGTGTAGCTTTTTGGGATTTGAACTTTTTTTTGTTTTGGATCTGTAGATATAGCTGGAGATACCTATCAAAATCCCTATCATCTGAAATCTTATGAGTATCTATGAGGTCTATATAGGTCACTATCCACTTCAGATACCACAGATACTCTCTATGTGTTGGAGATACGCTATCTATAGCATATCGAAGGAAAATGAGAGCTGTATTAGGATCACTAGATGCATAATCTTTTACCTCTGAAAGTAATCTGCCTCTAATATACTCATCAGAGAGTGTGATAGAGGTGCTATCCAAGAGGTCATCCATAAAGCTATCACTATATCTATCTACCTCTATAGTTTTTACAATCAAATTTAAAATCAATTTAAATATTTTATTATTATACCTATAGCTCTTCAGCCTCTTCAATATTGTGAATGGATCTCTCTTTCTTTCTATGAGGGCATCTATGAAATCTTTCTCTATGTAGAGTATGTCATACTCCATTTCATTGAAGTTATATCTATCTTCAGTATCCGACGCATGCCCTCCGTACATATCTGACAAGATAGATAGTTTGATGCGCTTTTTTTGATCTATAGAGACAAAGAGAGCTTTGATATCTATGGAGAGTTCTACTCTAGGCACGGCATAGTATTCTATTAGTCTATTGATTGATTTGGATAGCTGTGTATATATTTTTTGCTCTTTTTTCAAGTCAAGACTTTGACAAACTAGTGCAAGAGTACTCAAAAGCTCAAAGAGTATTTTTTTATACCCCTTGTGTGGTTTTTCAAGATTAGCCAAAAGTATACTTGTAAAGTAGATAATATCTTGTGATATCTTTTCTCCATTAGGGTCTAGCTCGTCATAGAGATGATCAATACTCTTGATCTGTTCTATTGTTTGCTTTGTCATCATCTGCTTAACCTGAGAATATTTCCTGAAAACTCTCTCAAAGGTCTCTTGGTCGTTAGACTCTGCACTATTGATAAGAGATATACCAATCATCAAAAAAACAGCATCACCCCCACCATACTCTTCAATCAATGCGATATATTTAGGAGCCTTCCTTTGTGTAAGCAGAAAGAAAAATATATAATCTAGTTGAAATGGTGATAGTTTGTGGTGGTGAAGCTTGAGATAACTACTAAAAAAAGGCATTATTATCTTGTCATTATGCATATCATCCAACCATCTATCTATATTGATGTAGAGTATCGCAGACTCAACTAACTCCAACAAATCAGACCTATATTTTACAAAAAGTTCCAAAGCCCTACGGGGATCCTTCTCCTTTTTCATCACAAGGACTATGTTGTTATATATCAGTTTTGTTTGCTCTTTTTTGTTACTTGTACTTTTGAGTATACTCTCTATGGGAGCTGTGCCTTCGAGGGATATGAGTCTATTCATATCTCGCTCTTTTTTGTTAGTAGCAAATTGTGCTGTTAACTCTTTTTTGATAATACGACTATTTTTGGTGTTTTGAAGCCCATCACTATCCATACAGAGCAAAAATCTATAGAGTGGCTTGAGTGTTTGACTACAGTGCATCTCTTGGTTAAGGATCAGTGATTTGATAGCTTTTATATTCTCTTTTTCTACCTTGGCACGCGGTTTGCAACTCTCCAAATAGACCAATGCTCTCTCTTTATCCTCACCAAACAGTTCTCTCATCGCCAAAATATAGTTTTGTCTTGTAGCAGATAGCAGCTTGAGCTGCTTAGGCTCTATCTCATAGTTACCAATATAGAGTTGTGCAAGTAGGTAGAAAAAGATAGACTCTTTTTTGATCTTTTGATTTTTGGATAGGATCAACTCTTCAGCAAAGACTACAGCATCAGCAAAATACTCTATATAGCAGAGGTATTTAAGTTTTTTAAGTCTATACTCTATAGAGTCACTGATACTTATGAGTGACTCTATATCTCTTATCGCTCTTGCTATATCACCTCCTTGGAAGTTCTCCTCTACCAACTTTTCATACGATGTTAATTGAATCTTCAACAGCTCATCTTCATCCATCCCATCTATCTCAAACTGCTTTATCTTCGATATAACCTTTTGATAATTTCCATTAGCAAATACCGATAGGAGCTGACTTTTCTGAAATTTTTTTCTTTTTTTTGCCATAATATCTCATATATTTTTTTATGATCGACATCTTAGCCAAAAAAACTCTAACTAAAGTGAAGATAATGTAGAATTCTAACTAGTATGTAAAAACTATGCAACATAATAACAGACCTAAGCACAATATTAGATAAATAAACCCTCAAAAGGTGTTACCTTTATTGTTGAGGGTGATGTGGTGTTGGTAATTTTGTAGCATTAGCAGACTCCTTCAAATCCCTTCAAGTTAATGAAAGGTAAAAAATGTCCGAACTAGAAAGAATAGAACAGCTAGAAAGAGAGATAAGAAAACTTAAAGGCTTGGATGCAGAAGGTATTCCCACTTATAGTTTTTCTAAAATAAAATTTGAGGATTTAAAAAACTTAGTAGATATTAAACACAACTTTAATAACAATTTTTTTGAAAAATGGTTCTCTTTTTCCTTTGATATAAGTAAAGAAACTATACTTTTTTTAGAGAAACTATTAACAAAAGAGGGTCGTTATCTTAAGTATTATAATGAAGAAAATCTAAAAATAAAGTTTTTAAGTCCTGTTTTAAATCATATAAATTTCAATATTATAATACCCCAACAAATAAAAACAACTTTTAAACAAGTCTAATTCAAAACAGACTAAAATTAGACAATAAAAGCCAAAGAG
>QMKU01000202.1 GCA_003646525.1 Campylobacterota bacterium | reverse complement strand
TACACACGCAGATTCCCTTGAAACGGTCAAATTATAAGCAATTTTTAGTTCTCTAATTTAAGCACCTAAAGCTAGCAAGTGATTTAGAGGACTTTAATTGTTATTTCAGAACCATTTTGTATGTTTGATAACTCAAACGCACAATCAATAATACAAACAAAGAGCCAAATAGATAAACGATAGGTGTCATTATCTCTTTCATAAGTTGAAGTTTTATTACACTGACGCCAATAATAGCAACAACATAGCCTAGAGTGAATAATGCTACTAAATAGAGAGCAATATTCCAATAATTTTTAATTTTCGCTCCTTGGGGAAACATATTGCGGATTTTAATTATACTGTAGATACTAAACATAAAAGCAATGATGCCCACAACACAGAAGACAATGGTGAGAATACTTATTGCATCCATTATTATCAATATATTCCACTAAAAAGGATATAAAAGCCTTTCTCAAGGTTTCTAGCTCTTATACAGCTACTATTAGTAGATAAGCTTAATGTTGATATTAGCTAAGTATTAAAACCTTCAGAACCTAGTTTTCGCTCTAGAAAAAGTATTTGAGCAAGGGAAGAGTACAATACCCCTGCAGAAGAAAGCATATTGTTTTGTTTCTTTCTACTTATTTCTATATTAAGGAAACTCTAGTGGCAAGGGAAGAACAAAGCAAACTGGTATCTTTAGAGGTTACTCCAACGTTAATCATTCAATCTTGCACCACAATTGAGACAGTAACGTGCTGATTTTGATACTATTACTCCACAATTTTTACAGTATTGTATATCGTTATTTTTTCTGTTTTCTTCCAATATTGGTTGTTTAGTAAATCTTTTTGTAACCATATCATAAGTTCGGGTTATAGTAGTAGTATCTTCTTTTAGCTCTACGAACTTTTTGACGAAAAATATTATTGAGCCACTCATAGAAAGCGAGAGTATAATAGTAGCTATAGAATACATGACTGTATAACCGTTATAAGTAAATCTTACGAATATAGGGACAATCTCGATTAGCACAATATCTAGAACGAAATAGGTAATAGGATAAATAGTTAATAATAATACATTTTTACGTAAAGGAGACTTCCTGAATTCAACAAATAATGCTATATGTGCTGAAAAATAAAGTAGGATAGATAGTGATCTAATCATATTTTCGAAGATTACATTAGAATGGGAATTGGTGATAAGTTCAGTGATTAACATTATATCCTTTATAGAGCAGAAGAAAACGAAGGAACTAAGTAGCGCTATGGTTATATTAAACCCGGTACTCGCTTTTCTAAAAGATTTATTTAGTAAAACACAAAGAATAATATACACAATAGCATAAATAACATTTACACTAAGAGAAACGCCTGAAAAAGTTATTAACATGGTTGTTTCGAAAATAATAGGTTTAACGGATAGTATTATTGATCGGGTGAGCCCAAATATCATGTAAACAACTATAGCGACTATAACACCACCAATACTGACTAATAAAGCACGACGATCAATGTTAAAAGAATAAATACTATTTCTGTACATTTCAGAATGTAAACACCATTCATTTATAAAAACATATTCAATCAATTTTTGCTCTACAGAACTTTTTAATATCTATGGGGAAGAACAAACTGATTTTCCTAATTGTAAAAGTTATGTTTCAAGCATGTCAAAAAATTAAGTTTTATTAATGTGGGGGTTGAGGTCGGAAGTATGTCATATTTCCAGATATTAAACCCCCACAAGCTAAAAGGGTTCTTGAAGGTTAATGAACCTTTCCTTAGAGCAATGGTAAAAGAACCGCCAAGGACTGTAAAAGGGGTAGAAAGAGGATAGCAGAGAGGGTGGGTAAGAGTAGCTCTGGTAGTAATTGCAAGGATAGAAGGGAGGGATAGCGTGGAGAAAGTTGGGAGAAAAACTAACATGGTGTGACTTTTTGGTAGAAGAAGGATGGATGACTAAGATACCTTCGAAATCAACTTTTCATGCGGTATGGAAAGCAATAGATAATAGTCTATTAGAGCAGTGGATAATACTTTTAGGGAAGGAGATAACTTCAAGAAGAGAAGTAGAAGGGTTGGCGGCAGACAGTTCAAGGTTCAATTCAAGAAACGTCAAGCTTGTTTGTGGCGTTTCTTAAAATGGTCTAAAGTAAAGGAACATTAAGACGCACTTCAACATTTTTCAGTAAGATACACCTTATTATCGCTCTCCATTCAAAAGCTATAGTCTCTCTCTTCTCACTCATTCTCGTAGTAACACTCATGCTTATGTTTCAAAGGAGAACTCTAACATTTAATAAAAAAAAAGAGGTTTTAAGGAAGGATTGCTTTATTTTTTCTTAATTTTTAACTTTAAAGTTAATATAGCTAAACCAATTAACATAGTAATAGGAAGTACAACATTATAAGGGGACTTCTTTGTTGTAGTTGAAGTTGTAGTGGTGGGAGATGAAGTCGTAGTAGTTGGAGTTGAGGTCGTAGTGGTTGGAGTTGAGGTCGTAGTGGTTTTGGCAACTGAAAACGTAATAGATTGAGAACACATAATATCATGATTGTCATAAGCTGTAATAGTTATCACATGGTTACCGTCAGATAGAACACTAATCTCTATAGTAAAAGTAACCTCAGAGACATTAACTTCAAGGACTTGTTCCGTATCAATAACTATAATGATTCTATTTATTCCTGAGTAGTCAGAGGATTCAACATGTATTGTACGAGATGAGGTCAGTACTTCACCGTCATTGAGGCCACTTATCGATAATTCAGGGGGAGTAAAATCAGCACTACGATCATAAACGTTAATGCCCTGGAATGAAGAAATAAATATTCTATCAGTTGTAGGAACATAGGTCATTCTAGAGACAAAGAAAGAGCTCAATCCTTGTTCTTCTCCTTCAAATTTTAGCACTCCATTAGTAATATTATAGCCATAAAATCCTCTATTTGTTGAAATGAAAATTTCTTGTGTTTCCTCTAAATAATAAATGTCGTTTATGGTGGGTGTCATCTGTAGTGAAGGCTCAAAGGTGGTGAAGGATTTTGTAATTGGATCAAATATCTGAATTAAAGGATGAGTTGTTAAGCCAACATAAAGTTTATCATTGACCCATTCAAGCGTTACCACTTCCTTGTCAGTAAGATATTCCTCAATAACAGACATAGAAGTTAAGTTGAAAACTTTTAGTCCATGATTTGTACCAATATACAATATATTCGGATCAGAAGGTGACTCGACTGTGGTATAAACATTAAGTCCGACTTTATTATAGCCGAAAGTATGGACGGTATAATTACCTGTTAATCGGTTATAGATAATAAAAGAGCCATTACTTCCTGCGCCACTAGCATCAGTGCCAATAGAGTAGTAAATTAATGTTTCATTACTTGAAGACGAAATATCAAAAATGAAGCCATATTCATCAAAAGGCAAAGCTAGAGCAGTAACCTCACGAGAAGTAATGTTATATACCAACTGATGGTGGTAAAATAATCTTGCATTAACTAATAGTTCCCCAGAAGTAACGCCATCACAACCAGGAACTTGAACAATGTGTTCAATAGAATACGTATGGGGATCTACTCTATCCAAACCTAATAACGTAGATGCATATACTTTGTCATCAACCGGGTCATAAACTACATCACTAACAAGATTATGATAGAGACCAATAATAGGCGCATTTTCTACAGTTGCACTATTAGGTGAGTGGAATAGAACTCTTTGAAGTCGCTGAATAGAACCAATTATAACCTCACCAGTGCTAGAAATAAGTTCAATGGCAGCATCCATACCTTCAATCATTGGATCTGAATAAATAAGTGGAATACCGTACTCACCCATAGCACCGTAGGCGGATTTTGCAACAGCACTCATATCCGTAAAGTTGAAAACTAAGAGCCCACTCTCAGCGTTAGGTGATGGTCCAGAAACAAAGTAACCATAACCTCGATTTAAGTCACAAACTAGGTCATTAACAGAACGATTGTTAAATCCAGGG
>QMKU01000201.1 GCA_003646525.1 Campylobacterota bacterium | reverse complement strand
CTAAATGACCCAAACATGAGTGTTATTGAAGTAGCTAAGAGTCCATCAGGTAATGCTCCTATAGATTTAGGTGTTCCTGATGATGCAACAAATGCTATGCCTAGTACATATAACCAAGAGGGTACTGGTGTTTCTATTCAGATGCAAGAGGGCTATGATGCAAATGCTACAAGACAGCAGATGGATATGGAAGCTATGGATGAGGGAATGGATAATGCAACAGATGCAATTCCTGAGTTACCTGAGGAGCAGTTTGCAGGTAAGGTTTCTGCATGGGCTAGTAAATCATTACTTAAAGTTTTAAGAAGTGAAGCTACTCCAAAGAAGAAATTTAGAACAGGTGACACTGCTCCAATAGAACCAACTGAGCCTTTTGAAGAGATATCTCTTGATAGTGCCTCAAGTCTTACAGGTCAGAGTACTTCTAATTTTAAGACTGATGATATTTGGCAAACCAATTTTGATATGCTAGAGAATGAAGATGATGTAAATGGTCTTATAGCTAAAGTATCTGAGGATATGAGTGAGCAAATCATGGAAGCTCGTGGCGGTATAAGAAGAGATGAAGAAATCATTAAACTTGCTGATGACCTTGGAACAGACCCTGAGTTCGTTATGGAGTTTATGGGTGCTCCTGATAGTCAGTTTGTATCTCCTGAAAATATCTTAGCAGCTAGACAGGTGCTTAACAATTCAGCATCTTATCTACATGATTTAGCAGTAAAGGTTACTGCAGGAAAAGCAAATCCTGAGGAGCAGTTGGCATTTAAAAAACAGTATGCTTTTCATCAGCAGTTCATGGGTCAGTTCATGGCAAAGAGAGCTAATGTTGGTCGTGCTCTAAGAGCTTATGGTTTACCTACTGGAAGTGGTGATGCTCAAGCAGACCACATCCAAGAGATGCTGCATAAAGTTCATGGTGGACTTGATATAAAACAAGCAGCAGAACAAATAGCATCAGCTCCAAATAATAAAGCAGTTCATGGAATGGTGGATGCTCAAGATTCTCTCATGAGACAGATGGGAAATGTTTTTATAGAGAACTTTGTAAACTCTATTCTTTCAGGTGTTAAGACTCACATCATAAACACTACAGGGTCTGCTTTAATGATAGGTATGAAGTCATTAGATACAGCTCTTGCTGCTAGACTTGGAACTAAGATTGATGATGTAGCTATGAGAGTAGATAAAGATGAGTGGAAAGCAGGAGTGTTTGGGCTTATGAATGGTGCTCAAGATGCTCTTGGTGTTATGTGGCAGGTGATGAAAACAGGTGAGGCTTATGGTGGTGTAAGTAAGCTTGAGAATAATGGTCGTGCTTATATCTCAGGTGAGTACTTAAACATAAAAGGTGCAGCAGGAACTTTTGTTGATGGTATAGGTCATGTGATTCGTGCTCCTACTGAGAGACTTATGGGCGGTATAGATGGGTTTATGAAAGTTATAGCTGAGAGACAATCACTAGCAGCTCTAGCATACAGACAGGCAAACGCAGAGGGTCAAGCTAACAAGTGGTCTCAAGAGGAGACACTGAGTAGACTTCAAGAGTTGATGGGAACTCCAACTGAGGATATGATAAATGAAGCTCAAGAGTCAGCTCTTCATGTAACTTTTCAAAATCCTCTTGGGGATTGGGGTCAAAACATACAAAAAGCTGCAGGGTCAAATCCTTTTACTCAGTACTTTATGCCTTTTGTAAAGACTCCTGCAAACTTAATGAAGCAGGGATTTTTAGAGAGAACTCCGTTAGGACTATTAACAGATAAATACAGAAACGATATGGCAGCAGGTGGTGCTCGTGCTCAGATGGCAAATGCTAGAATGATTACAGGAACATCTATGGTTATGATTGGAGGAGCTGCAGCATACAATGGTGTTATCACTGGAGGAGGCTCAAATAACTATAAAGTTAAACAGGCTCAGATGGACTCAGGATGGAGACCATACTCAATAGTTGTAACAGATGATGATGGTAAAAAGACTTACATCTCATACCAAAGAACAGAACCTCTTTCATATATCTTTGCTACGATAGCAGACTTTACTGATACGACACGTTTGCAGTATGGTGCAGGGGTGAGTGAGGAAAAGGCAGGAGAGATGCTTGTAGCAGCTCTAATCACTGCAGTCAGTAATGCTACTCTTGATAGAAGTTTTATGACAGGTATGCAGGATGCTATGGATTTACTCAGTGACCCTACTGCATCAAGAGTACAGAGCTATATCAAAAGAGCAGCAAATGCAAATCTTCCATACTCAGGATTAAGAAGAGATATCACTAGAAGTTTTGATGATTCAAAAAAACTTACTGATGGAATACTTACTGAGATGCAGGCAAATATTCCATACTATTCTCAGTCTCTTCCAAACAGATTAGACTCTCTTGGACTTCCAGTTAAGTATGACAATGTTTTAAATCCTCTTCCAATAGTAGGAGAGAAAAACAATCTTATCTTAGATGAGGCAGCTAGACTTGGACTTGCTTTAAATAAAAATCCCATAGCTCTTCCTCAAAAAGCTATAAATGGTGTAAAGCTTACTGCTCAAGAGTATCATGATTTAGTGAAATACAGTAGAGATACTTCATATAAAAATGGTGAAATATCTTTCAAGAAAGAGATGAGTAAGATTATAAAAAGTGATGAGTATCAGTTTGCTACTGATGACCAAAAGTATACTATCCTTAGAGATATAACATCTACTTTTGATAATCAGGCAAAAGCAAAACTTTATGGAGAGAATAAAGATTTATTTATGAGAACTCAAGATAGACAAAACAAGCAGTATGCAGACTCTTTAGCTAAAAGAGATGGTACTGATAGGAAGAGTAAATATATACATCTTAAAGAGAAAACAAGTCAGGCTTATGATAGAGTCGATTTTAAATAAGGAGTAAGATATGGGATATAACAGTGCAGCAGGTAGAGAAGAGATAACAGCAGTTGCAGGACAGACTGAGTTTGATTTTGTTTTTAAGATTTACAATGATGAAAACTTGATTGTATGGAAAACATTAAGCGGTCAAGTTCCTGATGCAAATGCAGATTTACTTGTGCTTCATGCAGATTATGAAGCAACAGTAAATGGTGATGATGGTGGAAAGATGACACTAGGTGTTGCAGCAGCAGCAGGCGATAGTATAACTATTGTTAGAAGTCTTGAGCCTGTTAGAGATATAGCTTATAAGACAAATGGAGAGCTGAGACCTGAGGTCCTAAATGCAGACCAAGATTATCAGACATATCTTATTTCAGACCAAGCAACAGCATTTGATAAAGTTGTAAGACTTCCTGAAAACTCTCAAGGAGTAAGTGGTGAGTTACCTCCTCCAGTGAGTGAGGCATACATCAAATGGAACGCAGCAGGTAATGCTCTTGAAAATGATGACACTCTTCCTCAAGCAGTTATAGATGCAAGAGAACAGGCATGGAAATCTCAAGCTGAATATCTTACAGCCAAGAGTTATGCAGTTGAGCCTGAGGATGTAGTTGTGAAGATATGGACCTCAAATAATGATGGAACTTTTACAGCTACAGATACAACAGACTATTCATCATTTCACTGGGAGAGAAAAGCATCTGATGCAAATGTACCATCTCCATCATTTCCAACTGATGAGGGTCTTGCTTTGGTTGCTCATGCGACTGGTAATGACTGGGAGAAGATTCTAGGTCTACCACTTGAGACTGGTCATCTAGGTAAATCAGTAACCACAAATGGTGTGGAAGCTGATAGCTTTTGGAGTTTTGTTAATACTAATCCAATAGCTATGAACGCAGACCAAATAATGACAGCAGGCACAAGTGCTAGTGTTGTAGATGGTTTTACAATTAATGACAATATAACTTTGACTGTTCCTGATGGTTCAGTGCTTAGTGTAGTTTAGGAGATGATATGAGTATTCAAGTAACAAGCATAAATGGTCAGCCATATATCAATGGTAAACCAGTATATTATGGTGAGGTGTTTCCACATAGAAACTTACTTATTAATG
>QMKU01000200.1 GCA_003646525.1 Campylobacterota bacterium | reverse complement strand
TGCCAGCTATTTATGAGGGTATGAAGATTACTCTTAGCCACTTGGTCAGTAATGTCGCAGACAGTAATGCTGTCGATACGATGGAGTACCCTGAGGAACAGCCAAGCGACATTACAGAACGATATCGTGGATTGCATCGCCTGACACACAGGGAAGATGAGAGTATCGCATGTGTCGCATGTTTCATGTGTGCGACGGCTTGCCCTTCAGGTTGTATTTTTATTGAAGCAACGGAACGAGAAGATGGCAAAGACGAAAAGATGCCCAAGCGTTTTGCGATTGATACACTTGAGTGTGTCTTTTGTGGTTATTGCGTAGAGGCGTGCCCCCGTGATGCGATTCGTATGGATACGGGGATTTTTTCACTGATCGGAAATAAGCGTGAAGATTTTGTGATGGAAAAAGATCAATTGCTTGCCCATAAGGGTGCATTTGGAGAGGAGAAAAGTCTTGCTAGAAAATAGTATATTTGTCATTTTGGCACTTTTCCTTACGGGGGGGAGTCTGATGATGCTCTGGAGTAAACAGTCAATACTGAGTGCCTTTGGTTTTCTCATTGCTATGTTGGCGATGGCGGGAGTCTTTGCACTTTTGGAAAATAGTTTCCTCTTTCTTGCACAGATCATGGTCTCCGTCGGAGCAGTAGTCGTGCTTTCACTGATGGTAATCATTACCGTCAATATGAAAGATGAGGATCTTCCCGATGAACCGAAAAAACTAAGATGGATACTCTTCTCAGCTATTTTAGTGGCACCATTTTCCTTTTTGATGTATCGCGCATTGACACATATGCACCAAAGTTTTGGTGTGAGCCAAGAGGGATATGGTACGCTAAAGAGTATGGGTGGAGAGCTCTTCAGCCATTGGGTTCTTCCTTTTGAGATCGCCTCTGTCTTGCTACTAGCTGCAATGGTTGCTGCTATCGTTATCGCACGAAAGGAGCCAAACTAATGATATCTGAAGTTCTGACACCTGAGCCATTTTTTATGCTTGCTACACTACTTTTTAGTATAGGATTGATAGGTCTTATCAGTCGTCGCAATCTCTTTGTCGTCTATATGTCTATCGAGTTGATGCTGAGTTCAGTCAATCTTGTACTGGTTGTTTTCTCCCGACTCAGAGGGGATATGGGCGGCTCTGTAATGGTGCTATTAATGATAGCTGTGATCGCAGCAGAAGCAGCACTCTTTCTCGCGATGATTATTCAGCTAGTACGCAGTAGACGCTCTGTAGATAGTGATGACTTTGCACAATTGAGACAAACAAAGGAGCAACTATGAATTCGTTGAATGCTATTGTCTTGATTCCATTCTTTTCGGCACTTCTCCTAGGTTTGATCTATCTAGTGAATCCTTCTAAAGATCGTTTCTCACTCTACGCAGGCGTAGGTGTCTTGGCTCCTTTGCTTAGTGCCATACTTGTGCTGATGGTGGGATGGGACATGATGCATCAGCCAGAAGAGACGGTTTTTCACAGTAAACTTTTTGAGTGGATAAACCTAGGTGAGATGGATATTTCTGTCGCATTTATGGTAGATCGCTTGAGTGTGGTGATGCTCTCTTTTATCACCTTTGTTGGTACTGCGATACATGTCTACGCGGTCGGCTATATGAAGGGTGACCCAGGGTTTGGGAAGTTTATGAGCTTTTTCAATCTTTTTATGGGAAGTATGCTTTTGCTTATCCTCGCTGATAATCCAATTATTATGTTTATCGGTTGGGAGCTTGTCGGACTCTGTTCCTATCTCCTGATAGGCTTTTACTACAAAGACCCAGCCAATGTCAAAGCTGCCAATAAAGCCTTTATTCTTAACAGAATAGGGGATTTTGGATTTATCATGGCACTTGCATTGCTATTCCTTGCTTTGGAAGGCAATGGATATACTTTTGCCGCAATAGAGGCGAACCTCTCCATGGTTGACCTTTCGCTACTGTCCTTAATCGGTATTTTACTTTTTGTCGGTGCAATGGGCAAATCAGCACAGCTACCACTATATGTCTGGTTACCTGATGCGATGGCAGGACCTACACCAGTTTCGGCACTGATCCACGCCGCGACGATGGTCACAGCCGGTGTCTATATGGTGGCTCGTTTTGCCTTTCTCTACAATGAGATTCCACAAGTGGGGGAGTTTATCGCGATCATTGGTGTGACTACGGCACTTTTCGCCGCAGTGATTGCTATCTATCAGAATGATATCAAAAAGATTCTTGCCTACTCTACAATGTCGCAACTGGGCTATATGTTTGTCGCTGTTGGTCTCGGTGCATATAGTAGTGGAATATTTCATGTCTTTACACATGCCTTCTTCAAGGCACTGCTTTTCATGGGAGCAGGTGCAGTGATCCTTGCACTACATCATGAACAGAATATCTTCAAAATGGGTGGCTTGAGAAAGCATCTCAAGCTGGTCTATATTACGATGTTTATCGCGACACTTGCAATTAGTGGTATTCCGCCTTTTGCAGGTTTCTTCAGCAAGGATGCCATATTGGCTTCTGCATTTGCTTCGGAGCACTATGTGATCTGGGGTATCGGGACGCTGACGGCTCTTTTGACGGCATTTTATATGTTCCGAATGCTCTTTATCGTCTTCTTTGGAGATGAGGACAACAAGAGTAAGCTAGAGCCACTCTCCAAGACGATCACCTATCCTCTTGTGGTGTTGGCATTTGGAAGTGCTACGGCAGGATTTTTAGGCGTGAATGAAGCGTATGGTGGAGATAATCTCTTCTCCTCTTTTCTCGCCTTGCCAGATAAGGCACTGCATCTTTCACATAGTAGTGAATATATGCTAGGGGCACTCAATGTCTTGATGGGACTGATCGGTATGGGCTTGGCATACAAACTTTTTGCTCTGAACCCGAAAGAGCCGACTGGAGATTCACTATGGCAGAGGTTGGCGATCAACAAGTTTTATGTTGATGAAGTCTATGAGGCACTATTGGTTCAACCGCTCTTGCAGATGAGTCTCTTTTTTGATAAAGTAATCGACCAGAAACTTTTTGATGGTGTAGTTAACTATTCTGTATATGGCTACCGACACGCAGGTTCACTCTTTGCACAGCTTCAAAACGGCAAGGTGCGTTACTACGCACTATATATTATGATAGGAGTCTCTATGATCTCTCTCTTTATGCTAACTGTTATAGGAGGTCTATAATGGAACAGATTCTTTCCAATATTATCTTCATCCCTCTACTAATGGCACTGGTACTAGGCGTATCTCGGGCATCGTTACGATGGATCCGTCTGGGTGCAATCGCCTCTTCTGTGATAGTGATGGTGCTGGTGATTGTAGTGATCTTCAATTTTGACCCCTTAGGAGGTATGCAATTCGTTCGTATCGCAGCATGGATTCAAAACTATGGTATCAACTATCATGTTGGTGTCGATGCGCTCTCTTTGGTTATCTTGATCCTTATATCACTGTTGATGCCGATCCTCTATACCTATATCTGGAAACAGGAGCATAAAGGGTATTGGTACAATATGATGATACTGCAAACAGGTATTACTGGTGCGGTACTTGCACTAGATATGGTGCTCTTTTATTTTTTCTGGGAGACCATGCTCCTGCCGATTTTTGTGTTGATAGGTAGATATGGAAATGGTGCATTCCGATACAATGCCATGCGGCTTCTTTTGATGACGATATTGGGCTCTATGACAATGCTATTTTCGATACTCTATCTGGGATATACCTATTTTGAAACAACAGGTATTTGGAGTTTTGCAATCAATGATCTAAGTGGTTTGGATTTCAATCCTCAGACTTCGATCTGGCTTGCTGCTGGTTTCCTTCTGGCATTTGCGATCAAGATACCGTTGGTTGGCTTCCATACTTGGATGGCACCAGCGTATGGTTCTTCCCCCACACCTGCTGTAGTTATCTTATCTGCAATTATGGCAAAGTTGGGTGTTTATGAACTCTGGCGTTTTGGATACGGGCTATTTGAGACAACACTAGTTTACTACGCACCTACGATTGTGGTTTTGGCAATTAT
>QMKU01000199.1 GCA_003646525.1 Campylobacterota bacterium | reverse complement strand
TCATAAAGTTTCCATTGCCTATGTCCATTTTCACCTATCTTTTTTGGATATAACCATCCTTTTTTTTCAAAAACTTGCCTATTTATGCTTATTAATTTCTGAATCGCTGTAGAACCCGTTTCATCTGTACCAATATGTAAAACGATCATAATTTATCCTTTTCTATGAACTAAGATCAGCAACGAATGTAAGCGATTCGAGACCAACTCCCATTACTCTGTTATCTTGATTAATTTTATCTATCTCCATTGGTGAAATAACATTTTTATGCTTAAATTCAACGAAGACAACACCACCATTTTTTCTTATATTATCTGTAGACAATCTATACTGATCCTCGCCACCCAACTTTGACCAATCACCATCACCTGCTCTCATATAAGATATAGTATTTGAGTTTAAAAGATATCTTGATTTAATAATCAAGTCTAGATATTTTCCGCCATTATAATAGTCTCGAAATACTAAAAAAGCCAATTTTGCAGTCTCATTGCCTTTTGTCCAGACTCCCCACTCTTCAACTCCATAAAAGCCATGAATCAAATTTATATTGTGTGCTTTGATATTAGGTGTTAACGCTCCTCCACTTCCCCAGTCATAGAGTGGCAGCAGATATTCACCCCTTTGATAAAGTAACGCTATCCTTTCAGCTATTTCTATATTGTCTGGTTTTTTATAGTTCTTCTTTTCTGGTTGAAACAGTGCAATTGGCAATGAATACTTTTCTATCAGAGTATCATTTCCTCTCTTGTACAGAGAGAGAATTCTATTTCGTTCAAACTTATCAAGAAAATAGGTTTTTGACTTACCGTATTGGTTTTGAAGTGCAAAAAGTTGGGAAGTAAAAGAATATTTATAGTCGTCAGCAATCAATTGAGCAAAAAATTCTGCGATGTAACCAGAAACAGCGTCCAGGCTGGGATTGGGGTCTTTGCTGGGTACTGCCAAGCTTTCTTTTATCTTATTAAAATCTATACCAAACACGAATTGAAAAAAATCTTCGTAAAGTGAGTCTTTATGAGGAAAGAACGATTTTCCATAAGGTCTTATAATTATATTTTTCTTATCTATAAACTTTTCCCATTTTGCCATAATGGTATGATAGTCTAATTCTGGTTCAATCTGAAAGCCGTATTCTTCTCTCCCCCTAAGTATACCATGTTTGATGCCCTGTAGAAGACTGGACTCCTTTTTGTCATCCTGCCTTCTTAAATAGATTATGATTTTTACTTCTCCTTTGTTCAATGAATTGAGCAATGCTAGCAGTTTTGCAATCTGTTCTTCTTCAAGTTTATAGTACTCTTCGTAGGAAAGCAAAACATTACTTAAGCCAGATTCCTCAACTTCTTTTTTTAGTTCTTCTAAAATATCAAACTCATTTTTTTTCAATTTATCATAAAGTTTCCATTGCCTATGTCCATTTTCACCTATCTTTTTTGGATATAACCATCCTTTTTTTTCAAAAACTTGCCTATTTATACTTATTAATTTCTGAATCGCTGTAGAGCCAGTTTTGTCTGTACCAATATGTAAAACGATCATAATTTATCCTTTTTCTTGCATTGACAATAATACTTCTCTGAAATTTTTCCCTATAGTAGACCAAGAAAAGTTTCTCTCAACATATTCTCTGCCTTTTTCCACATCCGTATATTTATCTATATGCACAATGTACTCGCAAAAATCCCCCACATCACATATAGCAATATACCCCACAGGTATACCGAGTCCTCTCGCACCCACTTTTGTGCTGACTACCGGAATGCCATTCGCCATATAGTCAAGCATCTTTAGATTTGTTCCTGATCCAGTCAACATAGGGTTGATAGCTACATCGGCGATGCTTAGGTATACCTCTTTTTCTTTATCAGAAACAAGACCTGTAAACCCGATATTCTCCGGGGTCGGGATCTCGTGATACAAAAAATAACTACCTGCACCACCGATAACGATAAAGTGATAATGCGGTAATTTCATGGCCATTTTGAATATCTCCTCCACTGCATCGATATTGGGATGATGCCAACTCCCCATAAACAAGACACTCTTCTGATGCTCCAAGCCAAGCGACTGCTTGATAGAGTGCCTCTCTTCCTTGGAAGCATAAGGAACACTATGCAAATCCACACCGTTTGGTACCAATACCGCCTTCGAAGAGTCGAATTCATACAGTTTTTCCATAGCCACAGCATCATCCATGGCGCAGACCATAGTAATTATTGCCTCAAGGCACAATAATTTTTCGATATCAAAAAGCTTTTTCAGAAGTTGCTGATTATACGCAGTATCTTGCAACATTTGTTTTTTTAAACTGTACTCAATATTTTGAGAATCGTATATAATGGCTGATGAGATTGTTTTACACAATTCAAATGTATATGGTTGGGTCATTATCAGATAATCAGAATCCACAAAGGATTTTTTTATGCTTTCACCAAATAATGGCGTTTCATCATAAAGATAGAGCATAGCCATATCCGTTACTGGTATTCCAGCTTTCTCTTCTATCTTCCGCTCTTTGAAAGCATGCTCTTTGGTTTTTGGTACACGAACCTCAAGCAGATTTGGGGCGATTTCACTCTTTTTGTACTCTTCACTCTCGTCTACCAGACAGACGATATCAACCATTATGGACTTAGCCAGTTCTTTGTAGAGATAAAATATCCTATTTTGACCACCGCCCCGTGGTGGATAGATCGGATAGGTAGAGACAACGGTGACCTTATCTGTCTTTTTTGGCAAATTGGTACTTGCTTCAAGAGATCTGTTGAGTAGCGAAGCTATGGTATATTCCCATGTGATATCCTCTACCCTCTTTTTGGCCTCCTTTCCCATCCTCATACATAACTCTGCATCATTTGAGAGGAACTCTATATTTTTTGCCAATTGATCGACATCAGGCTCACATATCAGACCTGTCACTCTGTTTTCGACAAACTCCATCACTCCGCCAGTATCTGAAAATGTCAATACAGGCTTCTCACACATCATTGCTTCTATCGTAATCAATCCATAATCTTCATCATAAGGAACGAATAGTACCGCATAGGCATCTGAGTAGTACTCCATCAACTCTGCATCACTTATAAAACCAAGCATATCAATTCGCGAATCTCCACTTGTTAATTCTCTCAGTTCATCAGACAGAGGACCAGCCCCAGCTATCTTTAGGGGTATCTGCGTATTTGATTTCATATAGGCATCAATGATCATATGAATTCTCTTTGCTTCATCCAATCTACTGGCAGTAAAGAAGTATTGATAAGATCGATTCTCAAAATTGGTCAAGTTGGAGGGGTGATAGATTTTACTTACTTTGACATTGTTTGGAAAGTACTCCTTTCTACTTACAACCGTTTGTGAAATAGCAGAAAAGCTTTTGACATTTTGCATTGTTTTGTTATCTAAAAAATGCACTACCTGCCTGATAAATGACCCAGGGAAACTATAGGTACTGTCTGGCACCGAACTATCACTTTTTAACTCAAAAAGAGCATTGAATATATCGTCAATACTCGTATCCTTACTTTTCATCAACTGCAACACAGCACTTACTTTGGGATGGTCAGTAGAGTGCTCCAATGGCAAACCAGAAAAATGATAGGTGTCATACAGACCCCTCAGGCAATGTTGTAGATATATATGATGGTTGTGATGTTGCATCATCCACGCAGGATATTTGGTCGTTATCACCATATCAAAATGGTATAAATTCAGATCATAAAAAGTTTTATAAGAGTCTATTAAATTCCAGAAATTATTTTCTTTGACCGGAACTTTAATCAGTTCACATTGATGGGTTGTATGCTTGTTGATATACTCCAGCATCCCCCACCAGAGTTTTTCTGCACCGCCTACACCAAATGGAATAGGACTTGGTGCAACTATTGCTATTTTCATCTATTCTCCAATAACCTAGTGACGACATTATCCCAACTGATGTTCAGGTCATAATAATTTTGCAACCCATTCAGACCAAGCTCTTTTGCTTTGTGTTGATTATCATAGAGCCAATCAATTATTTGT
>QMKU01000198.1 GCA_003646525.1 Campylobacterota bacterium | reverse complement strand
TGACCATAGTATAGCATTGGCTTCAGCATGAATAACTGCTTTGTTAGTAGTGTCATTCTCTTCACATTCATTATCCCACTTAGATGGAGTACCATTCCAACCAGTGGCTATGATCCTCTCTTCCATAGCTAGTACTGCACCAACCTTAGACCTTTTACAATGACTGTTCATAGCTGTTAGTTCTGCTACAGCCATTAACCAACCCTGCTTCATGATACTACCCATATTATCATTGCTACTGTAGCTACTAACACCACATCAAATAGTATCTCTTCTCTAGCCCATCTGCCCTTAACCGTCTTATAACCTAGTTTCTGTAGTATCTTGTTCATTAGTCACTCTCCTTCTTATCATTTCTAACTGCTACAAATGTTGGTTGTATATATGTTGAGAGTATCTGTTCATACTCTATCTCTATGATTTTACTTATAAAGTAATTCCAGGGCATAGATCTTAACTGATCAGTTAATCCACTACCTACATCTACTTCTATACCTGCACTATTTATTAGTGATAATGACCCTATCATACCTTCATATTTTCCTTCACCTTCATTAATACCTGTACATAATAGGTCAGCAGTTTTGCGGTGTTTGATTTTTATAAGTTCATTAACTCTCTTACCTGGTTGATACATCTGATCTATGTGTCTACACATTACACCTTCCCAACCTTCATGGGCTCTAACCTTAGCTTGTGTTTGAGCTTCTTCAAGAGTCATATACTCAATAGTAGCTATTTCTAATCCTTTAACTTTACCATATAGTGCATCTACTAACATAGCATCTCTGATTATAGCTGTTTCTGAGTTGATCATATCAAATAGTATGATCTTCTCTTCACCAAGGTTAGACTCTATACCCTTACTAAAGTTAGTACGATAGGTAGTCAATTTAGCAGCTTTGGGTCTATCACCTAGCTTACCTTCAGTAGTGTTGATATACTCACCCTCAACTATGAAGGAACCTGGCAGTTTCTTTAGAGCATCTGCTAGATCTTTAAGATAGAATTCTTTGTCGCCACTAGTATAGAACTTAACATTGTTAGCTGCTTTCACTATCTGAACATAATTCCCATCTCTCTTAGTTGATACCATATACTTGCCATCTTTGAGCTTAGACTTTGATATCTTACTTAGGTCCTTTCCTTTACATTGCACTATCATTAGAATCCTGCCTTGTAAATCTCATATAGCTCACTATAGTTACTATCTGTATCTTTAATGAATGTTCCTTCATTATTAAGGAAACCTTTGCGGTCTTTGATATCATCATATGCTACAACCCAAGCATCTTTAAGGTTAGTGTTCCTGCTGACTGCAATCTCTCCTAGGGCACTAACTATACCTCTAACCTCATCATCAAACTCTTGGTTCTTAATAGCTTTGTCTTGCAGTTCACCTAAGTTATATACTAGTGAAATGAATGAAGGCAGCCCTAAGCTTTTATGAGGTGCTGCTTCAATAATATCTATTAGTGATCCTTTACCTTGTAGTGAACATAAGATAGTCAAGACTACTAAGCAGTCACCTATATCATCTTTAATATCTTTGTGCTTACTTAGGTTGTAAGCTAGTTCACTAACTTCACTACCTAGTTTTAGTGCCTGTGATGTGATCTTACCATTAGTAGTTAGTGCTCTATCTTTTGCCCACTGTAATGTGTCTTTATGTAATGCTTCCATTATCTTTTCTCCAATTCATATTGTAAACTTTCTTCTGAATAAGGGTGTAGTGTAACATTGTCAAGCTCAAACACAGACAGTGCTGTCTTTATGCTTGGGTTATAATGACCCTTCTTATAGTTAGTTATCATTGGTGGGCTGATATGTACTTCATCAGCTAGCTGTTGGTAAGTTCTTGTCTCTAGCTTACTAGAGATGTAATCTTGTATTAGTATCATTACTTTCCTTATTATTTTTATTCTTTATATTATATCATAATTTTCATTAAATTTACATTAGTAGTATAGGATCAGCTCTATCAAAATAAATAACCATCCCGATAGATATATCGTATAAATATTTAAAACATCTCAGATGATGATTTGGACGCATTATTTATAAAAATTTAAGGGCCTCAGAGGCCCAATTTGAAATTTCAGAATTTGGAATTATGTTTCATTAAGTTGAATAGCTTTGGCTACCTTAGCTTGTTTGTCTTTCATTATCTTATAATCAAAATCACTGTATATGATAGGCTGACCATGGGCATTAAGACTTGTATTGATCAATATCCCACCATGCTCTTTAACCACTTCATATAAATGACCAGGGACAATTTGGAACCTGCCAGTATACACATCTCTATCACTATCATAATGAGCTGCACCTCTAATGTTGTCAGACATACTAATGAAATCATATGCAATGATCATAAAGTGTTTTGACTTCTTGGTCTTGTAAATATCTTCAAACATACGTTCAGCATACTCTTCAGTAACCATAGGTGCCATAGGCATTATCGTATCCCTGCCATTCTCTGTATTGATCTTCTCCACCTGGCTCATAGTAGGTAGTGCTAAGGTTGTTGTGTTACCTAAGGCTCTAGGACCAAACTCCATGTCACCAATAAAGATCTCAGCCATACCGGTCTCATATAAATCACTAGTATTAGATAGCTCAGTAATATCTCTTTTACCCCAGTATAAATCATCATACCTGACATCAGTAAATCCTAGTGCACAGCCTTGATCACCGCTTAGTGGATTAGCTTCAAATCTTCTTGAATATCTTAAGATCATGTTGTTAAGCTTCACATTATAGAAGACGCCACCGCTAACTTTAATATCTTTCTGGTCAGGATAGGTTTTGAGTATGTTCATCATAGTTCTCTCAAGTACTTGCTGTACAAAGTAACCAACTGTAGCTCTTCTATCTGAGTCACATACTATCTGATCAAACCTGTCATACCATTGTCTTCTTACTGAAGGTAACACTATGTTCATACCTAGCTGTGGCTCACTACCTTCAAGTAGTTCTTCAGTGGTTACACTAACAACAACATCTATAATAGGCTCAACCAGTCTCTTATGAGCTTTTGTAACTCTCTGCTCATAGCCTAACAGTTTGTATTCATCTTGGTTCTCTTTCATACCCAGATAACCTACAGCATACTGGTACATAAGACCCAGTGAGGCATACACATTGTATGATCTGTGTTTCATAGTACCATCTACATAGATACTAAGACATTCCCCATAGTTACCAAACCCATCAGCTACTATAGTTAACCCTGATTGATCACCATCACAGAAATTCCATACTGACCTAGCATGAAGATCATGGTGTGTTATATCTTCACTAACACTGGTGATCTTAGCCTCAGGAAAGTTAACAGCAAGATACTTAGGTTTATAATACTTACTCTCAGGTAAGTCCCATGACCAAAACCAGTGACTAACAAATATCTCATTTACTTCAGTTCTTGCTTCTGGATAATAGTGCAAGATCTTCTCTATTGCTAATACTGGGAAAGAACTATCAGATTTAACTCTAGATAGTCTCTCCTCTTCGTAACCACATAGCACTTTATCATTTTCTATTAATACTGCTGAGGCATTGTGCCCCAAAGTTAAGCATAGCTTAAACATTGTATATCTCCTTAAGTTTATTGAAATGTCTTGAATATAAATGAGCACTAGCTGCGTGCCATCTAACCTTTCCTGGCTCTGCATTAATACATTCTGCTACTCTTTTAAGCATATAGATAGCCCATTCAAGATCAGCACCTATAAGCCCAAATCTAATGTCATTAGATCTCATACTAACTACAACATCTAATTTACCGTTGCGCACTGTGTAAGCTGCATATATAGTACAGATATGATCATTACCACCAACATAGTGTATGAACGGGTTAGTGTAGTAAGCTACAGCTCTCCTACTCTGCGGATCTTCCAATAGTGTCTTAACAACATTATTGAATTGATAGCCATTCTGTGGACTAAACATTAGATAGCCATAATTAGAGTTAGTCATACCATTACCATCACTAGCAGTAGACCATATCTGAGCATGATCTTTAATATCTCT
>QMKU01000197.1 GCA_003646525.1 Campylobacterota bacterium | reverse complement strand
TCTGTTAACTTCTTGATGTATTTAGGTAAGGTCATTGGTTCTCTTTTTCTGGTATTAAAGCATGTTTTTGATTAGGTTTTGATTTTTCCGTAGTTTTCAGTATGCTACCCCCTTTTTTTTTGAGATAATCCCTGTGGGAGATGAGATAGCTTGTAGTTAACTTTAGATCGCAAATTGTGACCTTAGAGATTTTAATAACAATTTGACTTTGCTTTTTATTCTATACTTCCAAGTACTAGGAGTATATATGAATAAATTAATCCCCATACACCACAAGATATATAGCCTTAGAGGTAAGCAGGTAATGATTGATAGTGATTTAGCAGAGTTGTATGAAGTAGATACTAGACGGCTAAATGAACAAGTTAAAAGGAATATAGAGAGATTTCCTGATGATTTCATGTTTCAATTAACTGAAAAAGAGTATTCAAACTTGATGTCGCAAATTGCGACATCAAGTTTGGAAAAGCATGGTGGTCGTAGAAAGTTACCTTATGTATTTACAGAAAATGGTGTTTATATGTTGTCGGCAGTACTCAAAAGCTCTGTTGCAATAGAAGTTAGCATAGAGATTATGAGAACTTTTACAAAACTTCGTGAGTTTACTCTACACTACAATGCTTTAAGTAAACAACTCATAGAGTTAGAACGAAAAAATGATAAGAGATTTAAAGATGTTTTTAAAACCTTGGATGAGTTGCTAAAAGAGACTAAGAAAACAGATGAAAAAGTAATGGGGTTCATAAAATGACCAGAACAGAAGTCCCTGCTCCTAGTATCTATTTTCGGTATTCCTTAGATATGGGCTCGTACTTACTTAAATAGATCTGCCAATGCGGTTGTATCTGTTGTCTTCTCTGGTGTGGATTCGTTTCCACTGCTTTCACCTGTGCGGTCTGTGACACCTTCGACATCCTTGAGCTCGATCGTGTAGCCAGTGAGCATGGATGCGAGACGGATGTTGATACCGCTTTTTCCAATGGCTTTGGCTTTTTGATCTCCAGTAATATTGATCAGTGCTTTTTTGCCTACTTCAATCTTGATATTCTGTGTGATAGCAGGGCTCAATGCTCTAGTGATGAAAATCTCTGGAATTGGTGAATATTCGATACAGTCAATATTTTCATTATTGAGCTCCTCACTGACTGCATTGATACGAATGCCTTTGACACCGACAGCAGCACCGATAGGGTCGATATTCATTTGATCACTTTTGAGTGCTATTTTAGCTCTTTCGCCAGGTATCCTTGCGGCTGAGACGATCTCTACTGCGCCATCTTCAATCTCAGGAACCTCTTTTGACATCAATGCTTCGAGAAATTTGGGCGAAGTCCGTGTCAATTCTAGAAACATACCAAATTCTGGATCTATACTGACAAATCTTAGTAGTGCTTTGATAGCATCCCCACGCTTAAATTTCTCTCCTTTGATACGATTTCTTTGGCTGAGAATGCCTTTGAGTTCACCAATCTCGACAAAGGTGTTCTCATTTTCATCGATACGATTGACAGTTCCGATCATTACAGTCCCGACCATCGCTCTATATTTTTCAAAAAGATCTTGTTCAATACGCCTCTGAATATGGTATTCTAACTCCCTAAAAAGGTTTGCGGCAGCTGTGCGTCCGTAATCTTCCAGGATAAACTCAGAACGAAGTTCATCATCGAGTTCGATTTCGGGGTCATACTCTTTTGCTTCACTTATTGCCATAAAACTGTCTGCAAGCTCCTCCAAGCGTTTGTCATTGTCTGCGACAACGGTAATAACCTTATAGATAGAGTAGTTGCGAGTATCCATATCGATTAGCGCCTCAAAGGTGCTCTCTCTTGTTGTCAATTTTTTGGCAGTATTGATCAGTGCCTCTTTGAATGCTTCGATAGCATTCTCTTTAGAAATATTTTTTTCATGAGCTATTGCTTCGATAATATCTAGAATCTTTTCCATAATACTCTATCCTTTGCCTATTTAGTTTCTTTTTTATCGCTACAAGCGGTAACATAACAGTGTGTTTGACTAGTAGGATAATGTGTATTTATGCAGAAGCGCATTATAGCTAATCAAAGCTTTACTGAAAATAAAGTATAATCTATCAATAGACGAAAGACAAAGTATAATAAATGAGGGATAAAGTATGAAAATGAAACTTGCCAGAACGACACTTAAGTCAAAACCAAGAATTATTGAACTGGCAAAGCTAGAAGAGGATTTGGCGAATAAATCGATCTTTTATTTTGATAAAGACAATACCCACAAAGAGATGATCGCATTGATCGAGCATTTCGAAGAGAAGGGATACAGTGTATATATGCGAGAAGTAAAGTATGGACTCGATGACAATGAGTATATCTATGAGGTACATATCGTATAAGACGCTTGCTTTGAATAAGAGCTCTCTCCTGTAAGTATGGGATTCACTATATAAGACAAGCAAAGAAAATCATGAAAAAACTTTTTATAGAAACACTTGGCTGTGCAATGAACATGCGTGATAGTGAACATATGATAGCTGAACTCAACCGTGAGGACGACTATGAATTGACACAAACACTCAATGACGCAGATCTAATTCTCATCAATACTTGCAGTGTGCGCGAAAAACCCGTTGCAAAACTATTTTCAGAGATTGGTGTTTTCAATAAAAAGAAGAAGAAAGGTGCAAAAATTGGTGTCTGTGGTTGCACTGCAAGTCATCTAGGAAAAGAGATCATCCGAAGGGCACCGACTGTAGATTTTGTGCTTGGTGCTCGTAATGTATCCAAGATCAACTCTGTCATCAAGACAAAACATGCTGTTGAAATATCGACAGACTATGACGAAAGTAGTTATGATTTTGCTGAGTATCGTACAAATCCCCTTAAGGCGATGATCAATATTTCGATAGGCTGCGACAAGCAATGCACCTTTTGTATTGTGCCTGCAACGAGAGGTGAGGAGATCTCCATCCCTAAAGGATTGATCATTCAGGAGATTACAAAGGCAGTGAAAACTGGAGCCAAAGAGGTGATACTCTTGGGGCAAAATGTCAACCACTATGGTCGCCGTTTTAGTGGAGAGGAAGCACCTTGTAGTTTCACAGAACTCTTGCAAAAGGTGAGCAAGATAGATGGCTTGGAGCGTATTCGTTTTACTTCGCCACACCCTCTGCATATGGATGATGCTTTTCTGGAAGAGTTTGCCTCCAATCCCAAGATTTGCAAGCAAATTCATGTTCCGTTGCAAAGTGGCTCGACAGAGTTGTTGCACCGTATGAGACGAGGCTATACCAAGGAGTGGTTTTTAAATCGTTGCGCTAAAATCAGATCACTCTCTCCTGCTGTTACTATTTCTACTGATATCATTGTGGGATTTCCTGGAGAGAGTGATGCGGACTTCCAAGAGACTATGGAAGTTCTCGAAGCAGTAAGATTTGAACAACTTTTTTCATTTAAATACTCTCCTAGACCCCATACAGTAGCAGCCAAATACGAGGATCAAGTCGATGCTACTGTAGCTTCGGATCGCTTGACACGACTTCAGGCACGACACACAGAGATACTTGATGAGGTGATGGATGCACAACTAGACAGCGTACACAAAGTCTACTTTGACGAACTCAAACCCAATGGACGAATTGCAGGACGCAGTGATAATGGGAAATTGGTCTTTGCAGAAGGAAGTGAATCACTTTTGGGAAAGATCGTGAGCGTCAAAATCACCAAAACTTCTAGAGGAGCACTAGATGGCGTGGTGCTCTAGTCTGGATTAATGGCTAATTGTGAAAAAGTTTTTGCGCAAGATTGGACTTTCGATTGTGGCTTTCTTGATCTATGTTATTATGCGTTTTTTGTGGTATAGCGCGAGAAAAACCTACCATTATCTCACACCCATCAGTGAGGATCAGCATATCATCGCTTGTTGGCACTCCGATCTCCTGATGATTCCTATCTATAGATATATTCGCCCACATCGTTCTGTCTCAGCTATTATCTCCCAGCATAAAGATGGAGAGATCGTCGCAAAAACACTTGGCTATCTCTCGATCAAATCCTTGAGAGGATCGAGT
>QMKU01000196.1 GCA_003646525.1 Campylobacterota bacterium | reverse complement strand
GAAATCGTCACACGAAGCTTGGTGAAGTGCTTGCCCTGTGCGCGCAACTTAAAACCATCAAAGGGTTTAAACACCATCGAAGTAATTTTGCTACTGCTATGTGCACCAGCACGGGCATCATTGAGTATCATTCCCTCTTTCATCGCACCTATCATCTCTTCTGATACAGGTTTATTAATTTTGAGATTGTAGGTACGCGGTAGTTGGCTCTGCATCAATATATCAGCAACACTAGGCGAATCAGTCAAAATCAATAGACCCTCAGAAGCATAGTCCAATCTTCCTACGGCTGTAAAGTGTCGAAACTTTCCAGGCAACTTATGATAAATTGTTGCACGACCTCTATCATCTTTTTTGGTAACAAGGACACCTTTTGGCTTATTGTAAGCGATGACTGTCAACTCTGTTCGCTCTTTGATCAATCTACCACCAATAGCCACAAAATCTTTTTCGTCAACATCATACGAAAAATCTTTGAATATCTTTTTGTTGACAGTCACTTCTCCAGACTCGATCAGCTTGTCGGCTTCTCTTCTGGAGTATTTACTGTTGTGTGATATATATTTATTGAGTCTCATGGTTTCCTCTCGATATAATTTATTTACTTTTAATGCCCGAAGTAACCAGGTCATGGATATGTAGTGTTCCTACGATTTTATCTTCGTTATCTGTAATGATCAACAGTTGAATACGGTTTTTTTCGATGATCTCCAGTGCTTCGCTTGCCAAAAGTTGCATATTACTATAACTTTTTGGATTTTTGGTTGCGTAGTTGAGTGCTGGATAATTGAGATCAAAATCACTCTGCATCAATGCTCGTCGCAGATCACCATCACTCAAAACAGCGATCAGTTTTTCATTGTCATCGACGATAAGCACTGTTCCAAGTTTTCCTTCACTCATTATAACAACAGCATCTTTCAACGCTTGATTTTTATGGATGATCGGTAATTTTTCTGTTCGCATCATATCTTTGATTTTGACAAAAAGTTTCTTTCCCAAAGATCCTCCTGGATGAAAAGAGGCAAAATCCTCTGCCTTGAAGGCTCTTTTTTCCATCAGTGCTACCGCTAGAGCATCCCCCATAGCCATCGTCTGTGTCGTGGAAGTTGTCGGCACAACACCCAGCGGGCAAGCTTCTTTCTCTACGGCGATAGAGAGTAGCACATCCGCATACCTACCGAGCGAAGAACCCTTCTTTGCTGTTAATCCAATTAGTGGAATATCAAAGCGCTTAATATGTGGCAATATCTTTATCAGCTCTTCGCTCTCTCCACTATAGCTAATTGCCAACACTGTATCACCTTTACTGATCATGCCTAGATCCCCGTGGAGTGCCTCTGTAGGATGCAAGAAAAAGCTGGAGATGCCTGTACTTGCAAAAGTCGCAGCCATTTTTGCACCCACAAGTCCTGATTTGCCTATACCTGTGACGATCAATTTGCCTGGCGTTGATTCTATCAGATTGAGTGCATCCAAAAAACTCTGATCCAACTGCTCGGCAGCATACATAAGCGATTCGGCTTCGATATGAAATGTCTCTCTGCCTATTTTGAGAAGATCCATCTTTGCTTCCTTTTTAACTTTCTAACTAAGGCTAACCCAACGAGATAAACACCAAATATGAAGTGTTTAGGAGCAGGGACTTCAGTCCCGTTTGATGGGACTAAAGTCCCTGCTTCAGGTATTTGTTATTTGGTATTATTAAACTGTAGCTTCTTAGACATAAAAGAGTGTAGGTATAATAATCGGATAGAGTTTCTTTATTCTTACAACATGCTTCCGAACGATTAATCTTATCTCATTTTCTGCGATCTTGGGTGTCAATACTTGGTCTGGTTTTACATTGATCAGAAAGGTTTCAATCAACTGCGTCACTTCATCAGAAAACTTCTTGTCCTCTTTGTCAGGCACCAAACCATGCGTCATGACAATCGGTTTACCGATAAGCTTATGCGTCTGCTCTGAAATCTGAACAATGACATTGACAATACCATCTGATGCCAATTTTTGTCTGTCAATAATCACATCATCCTGTATCTCTCTATTGTTTTGGTTATCAATAAAGGTTTTTCCCGTCTTGACAGTTTTGACCTTTTTGAGATATTTTGGAGTGATCTCTACTTGATCGCCGTCACTCATCAAAAGAATGTTTCTTTCACTGATACCGCACTTGACAGCGGTTTTTGCATGCTGTGCGATATGGTTATATTCACCGTGGACAGGCAAGAAGAATTTTGGCTGCACTAATCTCAAGATTAACTTCTGCTCTTCTTGTGCAGCATGACCCGAGACATGGATATCCTCAAAATCTTGATAGCGTACTGTAGCACCTGTCTTTACGATGTAATTCATCATTCTTGAGACGGAAGCTTCATTGCCAGGAATTGCCTTTGCTGAGATGATGATAGTATCAGTCGGTTTTAGCTTAATATGTCTATGCTCATTGGTTGCCATTCTAAAAAGTGCCGCCATATCTTCACCTTGTGATCCTGTTGTAACGATCATGATTTCGTTGTCTGCATATTTATTGATCTCATGAGCTTCGATAAAATGCTTATCTGGAATATCAACATAGCCTAGTGCTCTTGTCACTTCGATATTTCGCTCCATTGATCTACCTATGACACATATCTTACGATTGTGCTTGACTGCTCTATCCATGGCTTGGTAAATACGGTGAACATTGGAAGAGAAGGTTGACATAAGAAGTCTTCCCTTTGCAAGCATATAGAGTGTATCAAAAGTATTTCCGACAACCGCTTCACTTTTTGTAAAACCACTCTTGTAAGAGTTGGTACTATCGCTAAAAAGGCAAAGTACCCCTTTGGCGCCATAATGTGCATATCGGTGCAGATCTGCCGTATAGCCATCGATAGGCGTATGGTCGATCTTGAAGTCACCTGTGTGGATCAGGGTACCTGCAGGTGTCTCTATCGCTAATGAGCAGGCATCGATAATCGAGTGGGTCATATGCATCCATTCGACTTTAAAATCACCGACTTCATATTGCTGTCGTTTTAAGATGAAGTTGAAATAACTTGTATCGTTCTTTAGTCCATGCTCGTTAAATTTGTTCTCAATCATCGCGAGTGCCAATGGCGTGCCATATATAGGAAACTTAAGCTCTTTGAATAGATAAGGCACTGCACCAATGTGATCTTCGTGTGCGTGAGTAATGATAATCGCCTTGATCTTATCTTTGATCACATGCAAGTAGCTGAAGTCAGGAACCAATATATCAACTCCATGCATACTTTCATCTGGAAAACTCATCCCTACATCAATGAGGATAGCAGTCGTCTCTGTCTCTAAGACAGCAATATTTCCACCTATCTCTCCGAGACCACCTAGAGGTGTGAAGCGCACCTTCCCTCCTGAGTTAAGGTCGATCTGCTTCCAAGGATTGAGTCGTGCCTCTTGGATCTCTTTGTTTGCCAAGATAGATTTTTTCATTTCATCACTTACGATGGTAGGCTCATTTCTTCTTCGTTTTCCGCCACCTTTGCTTCCAGTACTTTTATTTCTGCTACTCTTATTTCTGCTACTTTTGGCACTATTGCTACTCTGCTGTGTGCTCGGTTTTTTATTATCATTGGGTCGTCTATTTTGACTTCCTTGACTAGGATTTGGTTTGCGGTTAGGGTTTGGTTTGCGACTAGGGTTTTGTGTCTGCCCTTCACTATTTACTCTATGCGGATTAGGTCTCCTGTTTGGATTGCCTTGTCTGCTATTTGAATTATTTTCATTGGCTTGGTTATTTTCGTTGCCTTTGTTGTTTTCCATCTAATATATCCTTTTTAAATTCGTTATATAAGTGATGATAGATAGATGTCTTAGCTTCATGTGGTCTGAGGTTCGGATCGAGATCCAATCGCTCAAAGAGTTTTACAACTTTGTCTTTAGAGAAGGCAGTCATTAGATTTTTGGAAAGTTTTTTGCGTGGTTGCTGAAATGCAACTCTCAACAACGCTTCCAAACCTTCACTCTCTTCTGTTCGCTCTTTTTCTATGAGTAGTACTGCAGAAGTCACCTTTGGTGGGGGGACG
>QMKU01000195.1 GCA_003646525.1 Campylobacterota bacterium | reverse complement strand
GATCGGCAGATGAGTTGCAGATCAAAGTGGCACAGGGAGCGAAACCAGGGGAGGGTGGTCAGTTACCTGGAAGCAAAGTGAGTCCGCTGATCGCAAGGTTGAGATATACGATGCCAGGTGTGACACTGATTTCGCCACCGCCACATCACGATATCTATTCGATCGAAGATTTGGCACAACTTATCTTTGACCTCAAGCAGATTAATCCTGAAGCGAGGATCGCAGTCAAGCTTGTGTCCACAGCAGGTGTGGGTACGATCGCAGCAGGTGTCGCAAAGGCGTATGCTGACAAGATCATCATTTCCGGCGCAGATGGCGGTACTGGTGCTGCTCCGATAGGTTCGATCAAATTTACAGGCAACCCTTGGGAATTGGGGCTTATTGAGGCGCACAATGCACTCAAAGCCAACAACCTTAGAGGTCAAGTAGAGCTTGAAATAGATGGTGGATTGAAGACGGGACTTGATGTCATAAAAGCAGCAATATTGGGTGCAGAGAGTTATGCATTTGGTACGGGTGCCCTGACAGTGATCGGTTGCAAGATTCTTCGTATCTGTCATATGAATCGATGTTCTGTTGGTATCGCAACGCAGGAGGAGAAACTTCGAGAGCATTACGAGGGCTCTGTTGAACGGGTGATCAATTACTTTACGCTACTTGCAGAGGATGTCAGAGAGATACTTGCTTCCCTAGGGTACAAATCACTCGAAGAGATTGTCGGTCAAAATGATCTTCTCAAGGCAATCGATGATGACTTCGCAAAGAAATTTTCTTTTGACAAACTGCTCTATAGACTGGATGGAGTAAATACCAGACAGGTGCCGTTCAATGAGCCTTATGACACTAATGAATATGAAAAAGAGATATTGCGTGAGCTAATGCCAGCGATCAAAAATCCGAATGATCCAATTCTTCTAGAGAAGGAGATCTCTAACCTCAACAGAAGTTTCGGTACACGAATCTCAGGTGAAATCGCCAAATACTACGGTGACAAAGGCTTGCCAGATGGTACGATTGACATTAGGCTGGAAGGAACAAGTGGGCAATCACTTGGTGCTTTCCTCATCAATGGTGTTAGCTTGCGTATCAATGGTGCAGGGAATGACTATATTGGCAAGGGAATGCATGGTGGACGCATCGTCATCACAGCAGCAAAAAATGGTCCCAACTTTTCACTTGGAGGCAACACCTGTCTCTATGGTGCCACAGGTGGAAAACTCTATATCAATGGTCAAGTTGGTGAGCGCTTCGCTGTACGAAATTCTGGTGCGATTGCGATCGTAGAGGGAACAGGTGATCACCCTTGTGAATATATGACTGGTGGTGTGGTTGTAGTGTTGGGAGAAACGGGTGTTAACTTCGGTGCTGGCATGACAGGTGGTGTAGCTTTTGTCTATGATCTTGATCATCATTTAGTTGAAAATATTAATCAAGAGCTTGTCGAAGCGAGAAGAATTGATACGGAAGATACGGATATCGAGCGGTACTACTTGAAAAAATTGCTCAAAGATTATTGTAATGAGACGAGAAGCAGACAAGCCAAGAAGATAATAGAGAACTTCAGAGTTGAGATTCGTAACTTTTGGATGGTAAGACCAAAAGATATGAAGGGACCTCTCAAGATCATAGAGGAGGGGGAATAAGATGCTTAAATTTTTTGATTTAGAGAGAATAGAGGCGAAAAAAAGAGTGGCAGTGGAAAGAATCAAGGATTTTGATGAAATCTATGAAATTTTTAAGCCCAAAAAAGCAGGAGAGCAATCTGCTCGATGTATTCAATGTGGCGACCCTTATTGTCATAATGGATGTCCCTTGCATAATTTTATCCCCCAATGGCTTCGTCAAACTGCTAGTGAAGATTTGGAGTTTGCTTTTGCACTCTCCAATGAGTCTTCGCCTTTTCCTGAAGTAATGGGACGCATCTGTCCTCATGACAGACTTTGTGAAGGGGCTTGTACGCTCAATGATGGTCATGGTGCGATTACGATCGGTTCGGTTGAAACATATATCAGTGAGGAGGGATTCAAAAAAGGATTAAAGCCGGCATTCTCAAAGCAGAAAAGCGAGAAAAAAGTTGCTATTATCGGTGCGGGACCAGCTGGACTTTCAGCAGCTACTTTTCTTCTCAGGGAAGGAATAGGCGTTGAACTTTTTGATAAGCAGACTAGAGCAGGTGGATTGCTCACCTATGGAATTCCAGGGTTTAAACTTGATAAGCATATTGTAGATCGTAGAGTCAAATTGCTTGAAGAGGAAGGTGCTCTGTTTCATCAAGATACTGAAGTGGGAAAAGATATTAGTTTTGAAGCTTTGAGTGATGGTTTTGATGCGGTTTTTATCGGTGTGGGAGCCACCAAAGGTAGACGATCAGGACTCAATGGTGAAGAGGCTTCTAATGTGTATCAGGCAATGGATTTCTTGACAACGATACAAAAGAAGATTTTTGGTGAACCTGCAGATTTTGAGATCAATGCCAAAGAGAAACGCGTCGTTGTTATCGGTGGAGGTGATACTGCGATGGACTGTGTACGGACTTCATTGAGAGAAGAAGCTAAAAGCATCACATGTTTGTATCGTCGTGATGCAGACAATATGCCAGGTAGCCGCAAAGAGTATATCAATGCTAAAGAGGAGGGTGCTTCATTTGAATTCTATGCTTCTCCTAAGAGACTGATAATGAACGAAGAGGGTCGTGCAGTTGGGATAGAGATGATTAGGACGAAACTCGGAGCTTCTGATCTAAGTGGACGGCAAGGGGTTGAAGAGATAGCTGGCAGTGAATATACGATTGATGCAGATATTGTTATCTTTGCACTGGGTTTTGACCCAATTGCATACTCTTTCCTCTCATCCAATGGTATAGAGACCGATAAGTGGGGTGGTATTGTCGTAAATGACGAGTATGAAACGACAGCACCTGATATTTATGCTGGTGGTGACTGCCACAGTGGTGCAGACCTCGTAGTAACAGCCGTACGAGATGGTCGGGAAGCAGCAAAAGCTATCGCCAAAAAATTTCTGGACTAAAAAGTGATTGTTGAAGAGGATTATGCTATAGTATCAAAAGATAAAAAGAAGGAAAATGAATGAATTTTGGTAATTTGTTTGGGGGCATGACGAAAACATCTACGACTGAGGATGCTTCTAGTCATTGGGTGAAGTGCCCAAAATGTAATGCCTTGATGTATCATAAAGAGGTTGAAGCCAAGGGCAATGTTTGTCCGAAATGTCATTATCATTTTCGTATCAATGCTGATAAGCGCATAGCACTTTTGGCAGATGAAGGAAGTTTTGTGGAACATGATGGCACACTTGCTCCAGTTGATCCATTGAAATTTGTAGATAAAAAAAGCTATAAAAAACGCATAGAAGAGAGCAAGAGCAAAACAGGGAGAACCTCTTCTGTCGTAAGTGGAAGTTGCACGATAGTGGGTCAGCCTATTGAACTGATTGTTTTTGATTTCTCTTTTATGGGCGGTAGCCTTGGTTCGGTAGAGGGAGAAAAGATCGTCCGTGCAGTCAATAGAGCAATTGAGAAGGAGTGTGGCGTGATCATCGTTTCTGCTAGTGGCGGCGCAAGAATGCAGGAGAGTACTTATGCACTATTGCAGATGAGTAAAACTTCAGCTGCATTGAATCGCTTACATCAAAAAGGATTGCCTTTTATTTCGATCTTGACACATCCGACTATGGGTGGAGTTAGTGCATCATTTGCTATGCTCGGCGATATTATAATGGCTGAACCTGATGCATTGATCGGATTTGCAGGACAGCGCGTGATCAAGCAGACGGTCGGTGTGGATCTTCCAGAAGGTTTTCAGAGAGCAGAATTTCTTCTCGAACATGGATTGATCGATATGATTGTAGAGCGATCGGAGATGCGTCAGACTGTAGGGGATCTCATGAAGTTTTTTCTCAAAACAGATTAAATGATTTATGCACTCATAGATCAGGAGACTCTTGAGAAAAAAAATGTTTCGATAGAAGAGCTTCTTGGACATATTAATTCGCTTGATATTTCTATTCTTCAGTATAGAAATAAGTTAGGATCTCT
>QMKU01000194.1 GCA_003646525.1 Campylobacterota bacterium | reverse complement strand
TCTTTTTACTCATAGCTACTCTATTTAAGAGTGTTGAACCAATTCATATTATAAAAAATGCACCATGGCAAGTAGTATGGTTCTCTCTAGGACTTTATATAGTTGTATATGGACTTAAAAATGCAGGATTAACAGAGTATCTAACTACTTTTTTAACTTATCTTAATGCACAAGGAAATTTAATAGCAGTAGTTGGAACTGGTTTCACAAGTGCAGTACTCAGTGCTTTTATGAATAATATGCCAACAATTATGGTTATGGATATAGCACTTAAAGATATAGCAAATTCATCAATGATATATGCAAATATTATAGGGTGTAACTTAGGACCAAAAATGACACCATTTGGAAGTTTAGCAACACTTCTTTGGCTTCATACCCTTAGTCAAAAAGGTGTAAAAATAGGGTTTTGGCAATACAGTAAATTTGGGTTAATTGTTACGCCACCGATACTATTAGTAGTTTTATTAACATTGATATAGAAGAAAAAACGGAAGACATGCTCAGGAAGCTCCCAAAAACAATTCTACCCACCTAACTTGTCCTTTTATCTCGCTCTACAGCTCTAGTTGTGGAATGTCTATTGGAGCAATTGCTAAATATTTAACTTTGGTAGTTATTTTAGTTCTACTCCTTAAACTTGTAAAAAATTCTTATCTATAGCAAGATACTTGAAGTCTTCCAATATCTCTTTTAACTCTTTGGTGATATCTCTGTATACTCTGGTATTGTTGCCGTGTGCTAGATCATTGCGTATCTCTCCGACACGGTCTATGAGTATGCTATAGGACTCAAAGAAACTACTTTTATTTCTCTTGTTGGAGCGGTAGAGTTTTGTTAGCTGTATCTCTATCTCTTCGTTTCCTGAGTCCTTGAATGGGAAGAAAGTTTTAATCTCCTTTCTATCTCCCTCTCCATAGTGAGACTTGAAGAACTCTTTGGCGGATTTATGGAGATTGTAATAGGCTTTTCTAGTCGTACGAGAAAGATCTATCCTATCGAGATGATTTTGTATTCTATACTCTGCTGTCACAGAGAGCTTTCTTGCTGACTCCACTAAATACTCTCCAAGCATTTCACTGATGAGAGTAATAGCATTGAGTACAAACCCCCTGTCGTTAAGAAGTTCTGCGAAGTAGAAATTTTGTTGATAGTTATTCATAAAAAAAGCTTCTTTAATATTTTCAAATATTACTTCCAACTCATCTATTGCTTGTGTGGTGAAGCTTGTAGATGATTTGATCTTTTCTCCTAGAGCTATGGTTTCGTTCAATATATCGCTCTTTTCAAAAAATCTAAAGGAATTAGCAAGAATATTCTGAGAAACAATAGTGATCTTATCTCTGTATTGGGAAAATTGTTTATTATCAAAATCAATCGTTTGATCGATGACCATAGCATATCGGTACTGTTGCAACATAGAGACGAACTTGGACATTTCATAATACTCCCCTAGTGCTATCTCCTCAATGCCATCTCTTGTCTGTAGCTGATACCTGCTTAGTTCACTTGCGCTAGTTTGTGCTATCATCAGTTTGACTATCTCTATAGGCTGAGGAGCTTCATCGATTCTGACAGTGTTGGCTTCTTTGGTATGGGCATTGATCTCTATTTTTTTATCTAGTCTACTGAGTCTATTTTTGATCTCTTGGAGTTCCTGTATTAATCTGCTGTCATCATATTTTTCGTAGCCTACGATTTGCTCTTTGGCGGTCTCCTCTGTTTTTTTAGGAATAGCTGCCGTCTTGAGTATTTTTGACTGCTTGGTGAATGTAGGTTCATTATAGACAGCTTGGGAGCCGAGAAGTTCCTTTTCGAGTTCTTCCATCTCTTTATTGGAGAAAGATACTTCCTCATGGGTCTTCTTTTTTCTCTTAATTGGTTTTTGTTTTGGTATTATCTTTTGCTCTTCGTAGGGCATATCTTGTATCGAGTCTTTGAGTCCCTGAAGTATATTCTGTATATTTGCCAATTTTTTCTCCTGTCAATATTTTTCTCAAACCTCTACTCATTCCACATCACCCTCTTTCTCCCCTCAAGCGCTTCCTTCCAGTATCTTGGATTTGTTTTGAGCCAATACTCTACTGTATGCTCTAGGTCTGACCAATCTCTAGCGATATGGTTGTACATCCATACGAAATCACCAGGATCAGTAGCGAAGAGCTCTTCAAAGGTTAAATTCTTATTTTTATATTTACCAAAAGTGATCTTCTCTAGCAGTATGGGAGTCTGTGTCAAATGGACAAGTTTATCAGCATCACCCTCTACTTTTTCAAGCAGAAATTCAAAGAGAAGATAGTGCCACAATACATCACTCAAGGCATCATGGGCTCTCACCTCACCTATTCCTAACTCTTCTGCCCTTTGCTTCTCTATTTTATAGAGTCCATACTGATAGCGAAGTGTCTGTAGTTTATAATTTTCCGCATCTTTGAGCAAATGTCTGGAGCACTTGTCAGTATCAATGCATTTCATTTTGATTTCCAACTCTTCATTTTCTAGCATCGCAAGATCGAGTTCATTTCCGTGGGTGATGAAGTAGTTGGATGCATCATTCTCTTTTTCGAGTGCTCTAAAAGTATCTGTCTCGTAGGGCCAATATCCATCCTTGATCATCTCTGGAGTGATATGATGCACAGCCATTGCAGCATAACTCATCTTCTGATCTGTAAAACATAGATCACTTAATGCAGTAATCTCATTCCCCTCTTTTCGGATCAAGGCTATCTGGATAATTCTATCATTTTCCAGATCTACACCTGTCGCTTCTATATCTACAAAAAAGTACACCATTTGTTTCTCCTTATGTTTTAAAATTCTACTAAGGATATAATCATACATCCTTTTTTATGCAAAGTCTATTAAATCTCTCTCATTTTCCACTCGATGTTGTTTTCAATTTGAATAACTATCTATTCGCTGAAACCAACCCTTTCTCCACCGTATTTCATTCTGTTGTGGCGGTGCATTCTCAATTCGTCTAATAAGTACTCTCTTGGCTGCATCGGCAAAGGCTTGATAGGCATCTTTGGTTTCAGGATTCATCTCCTCAAGAACCTGCCGTAGCCCCCATCCTTCACCCTGATATCTCTCCTTCACAGAAGTACCCTCCCCTTTGAAATTTACATAGTCAAGTATAATATAGATACCATTGGTCGAAAATTTATTATCTCTAGGAGTAAGTACACGATAATAAGCTTTCACAATCTTCTTTCGTCTCTCCGCATCTTTTATAGGTTCTAGGGATTCCAGTATTTTTGGTAATGCTTGTTGCAATCGCTCGATGATGAAATTGACTTGGATGGGCATGGTGCAAACGAGTAGATTGTATAGTTCTCGATACTTGGGTGTTTTTCTCTCTTTTGCCTGCATAAAGTCATGACGATTTTCCCATGGACAAACTGTCTGCCCATTGAGCCAATCGGGGAGTCTTACATTATGTTTTTTGAAATAATCCACAAGAAGTGGGAACATCTCTTGATAACCAGCTCTATTTGTCTCTGCATACCAAAGAAAGTGAGCAATCCCCAAGGAGAGAAAAGTTTCATTTTTATTCCAATGGATCAAATATTTCAAATCACCATTTGCTTCATTTTTCCATACCTTTTGAGCAATTATATCCGCTTGACTATCGGTGAGTTGGATATCTGATGCATCTACAGCATAAAGCATGCTCATCAATACAAGAGGAAGAAAAAGATAAATAGTAGCTCTCTTGAATAGACTTTTCATAGAGATATAATATCCAATAATGACTTTTGGATACTCAAGTTATTAGTCACAAGGAAGTGCAAGGAAGTTCCAAATAACAAATCTACCCACTTAGGCTACCTCAAGGGTATAAATAGCTAATATTTTTTCATTTTAATCAATGGGCATAAATCAACTATTAACAAATCGATGATATACTCTTTTTGAGAAGACTTCTAGTAGTTAGGAATCTCCCAAATCAAACAATCGAAAAAAGATGGCAAAGAAAAAAAGAAAATATCTCATAAAACTCAACAATAAAGTACGAAACTACTTTGATGGACTTCCTTTTGATGAAGGCATCATCACAC
>QMKU01000193.1 GCA_003646525.1 Campylobacterota bacterium | reverse complement strand
TTATCTCGTAGTATATCCATAAGAGCATCAACTTTGAGTCTATTGTATCCTTCGTTTTTGACGATATCAACAACAGCCCGAGGAAATGCCCCCTCATGCGCTGTGACAATAACAGCTCGTGCCAACCCCTGAAAGAGTATCTTTACTCGACCATCTGGCATATGTACTTTGCGCATAATTGATCCAGCGACACCATAGCTATATATACTATCAAAGCCTCGCTCACCTTCATGTCCTTCTCTAGTAGAGGTGACAAAGAGAAGCGAATTCTTCTCCATCGCATGAGTTGCTGCATCAATATCTTCCTGAGAACTCAAAAAGATTGGACTGATCATAAAAGGATAAAAAAATAGATCATCTTCTATGACTATCGGCAACAGTGTCGGGAATGCATCATAATCACTTAACTTCATACACCACTCTCCTTATTGATAAATGCAGTAAACTGCATTCTATATTCATTTTTTTGGAATAATCTAATCAAAGACTTTACTAAAAATACCTTTTTTAGGCAAATCAATATCATTCAAATTCAATGGTGACTGATCATTTTTAGTACGGTAAATCTTCGCACCTTTATCTTTATCAATACGATTATAGAGTGCCGCTATATTTTCATTGAGTAAATATTGGCTCATATGCAACCTAACTAATATAGTCTTGACAAGTGGGTCATAAGGTGACCCTGGATGACGCAAAACAAATTTTTCTGCATTCTTCACTGTATCAAGCATCAATTTTTGCTCTTTGTTGATATCAGAGATACCCAAAAAAGCCGATTTTAACTTCATGAAATCCGCATACTCTCTACCATCACTTGTGGCAAAACGCTTATTATACTCATCGAAATAGTAATTTGCCATCAAGTACTCCTCACTCTCCATATGTCCGTGTGCAAGCATGATAATAGCTGTAGGAAGCAGCGGAGATCTCATATGCTCACTCTTGAGAGAGAGATAATATTCATCTGCTTTATCCAAATTTAATTTTGTTATTGATTCAGCAATCTTTTTGTACCAATGGATTGCTGGCTTATTGTAATCACTTACCTCATCTTTTTTTGCACACCCCACAAAAACAAACATGGTGACAATCAGCACCCAGAGACTTTTTTTCATATTGTTACCCTCCATCCATTATTATCTTTATCATATCTTAAACTATGTAAAAAGCATATTATAATTTGCTATAATCAACAATAAAATACTCTATAAGGACGAGATATGAAACTAACAATACTAGGTAGTGGTGCCATGGCGACCGCATTGGCTGATGGTCTCAAAGGAGAGTATGAGCTAGAATTCATTGCTAGAGACAGTCAAAAACTAATACAACTTTCCAAAAAATATGATGCACCATATGAAAAATTAGGTGAGACAGATATTACTGGTAAAAATATTATACTCTGTATTAAGCCTTATGCGCTTGAGAGGATATCTACTCAAGTTCAAGGAGAAGCAAATTCACTCTACTCGATACTAGCAGGTACTTCTATCCAAACCCTTAAGCTGAATATTGCTGCCAAGCATACTGTAAGAGCGATGCCAAATATCGCTGCTGCATTCGCAGCTTCTGCAACGGCACTCACTGGAGATGAGGCTATCAAGGAAGATGCTGAAACAATTTTCAACACAATTGGAAAAAGTCTTTGGCTAAATAGTGAAAAAGAGCTTGACATTGCCACAGCCATTGCAGGTAGCGGGCCAGCCTATCTAGCTCTAGTAGCTGAAGCTATGATGGATGGTGGAGTAAAAGAGGGTCTCAAGCGTGCAGATAGTATTTCCTTAGTTCAAGCCCTTTTCACTGGTTTTGCCCCACTACTTGCCCAGCGTCACCCTGCACTGATTAAAGACAGCGTAATGAGTCCAGGCGGTACAACAGCAGCTGGCTATGCTACACTCGAAGCAGGTAGCACACGAGATGCCTTCATCAAAGCCATTGGGGCAGCATTTCAGGTAACCCAAAAATAGCAATTATAAAGCTGGATGAAAATTATAAGCGTTTATCCATATATACTCCCTGATAGATATGGTCATGTAGATCCTTTGGAGAGGCAGAGAAGATAAAATGCCAAAGATAAGAAGATAATGAAATTTTTGCTATAATAAATAGTAGAAGGGGGTGACTATGTCCAAAATAGATTTTTTACCACAATATACCTATAATGACTATTGCATGTGGCAGGGTGATTGGGAGTTAATAGAGGGCATCGCTATCTCTATGGCTCCAGCTCCCATGAGAATACATCAAAACATAGCTACACAGATCATATACGAACTCAAAAAATCTCATGATGAAGATAAGTGTCCAGAGTGTATTGTCTCATTTGAAAACGATTGGAAAGTATCAAACAATACTATATTGAGACCTGACATCGTCTTCATTTGTGATGATAATGGTAAAAAATATCTCACCAAAGCACCTAAGATCATCATAGAGATACTCAGCCCCTCCACTGCCAAAAAAGATGAAACTATCAAATTTGACATATACGAAGAAGAGAAAGTAAACTACTATATTTTAGTACACCCTAACGATCTAAAAGCAAAAGCTTATAGGCTTGAAAATAACAAATATACAAAAATAGGTGATTTTACAAAAGAGAAATTAGTTTTTGAAGATATAGAGTGTAATTTAGAGATAGATTTTGAAGAAGTTTTTAGACGCTTTAGAGGATAGTATACTTGACAACAAACCCACAAAAACGGTACAAATTTGACAGGGTAGGGGAGATTGCTTCCCTACCCTGTCGGAACCGCTATTGATATGTAGGTTTGGTACCAACAAACGATATAGTTAGTATGCCCTATTTTTGCTAGTTCAACAGCTCCAGCTGTGAGCTCTTTATTGGAGTGGATGCAACAAAATAAAGCTTATGACATCAAGGATATTACCAACTACAGTAACTCCAATATGCATTTAACAGCTGGAGCTGTCGAACGAGTAAAAGATGATAAGTGTTCCGCCGCCGCGACTAACCCTATTCACCCTCCAGCACCACCTGATCCTATCACTCTCTCCATCAAGATAAAAAGAATAATCGTCACAAGAGGTGAAAGAATAACTGGCCAATAAAGTTTACCCCTGAAGATATAAATCAACAGAGCACCCCAAGCAATCACAATCAAAACAAAATGTGCTATAAAGATCGGAATGACAGTTCGTAGCATATTTCCAAGACCTGCCAAAGTCAAGACAAACCCAAAGATTCCCAATGAAATCAGCAATCTCTTCCAATCCCTATGACGATGAAAATCAATCGCTACCAAGCCAAGTGTTGCGAGAATAGCCAATATAATCATAGCTTTCATTAGATTTTATCCACTACGCCAATACCTAGGATTAACAAACCTTGTCGGATTACATTGGCAGTCAAAGCTGCTAACGCCAAGCGACTTTCGCGTGTCTCTTTGTCTATCTCCTCTTTGAGGATAGGATTTTGTTCATAAAAACGCATGAAGAGAGTCGTGACCTCATAGAGATAAGAGGTGATCTGATGAGGTGCCGTATCTTTGGCTGCCCTCACCAATACATCATCAAAGCGCAACAGACTGAGACTCAAGCGATGCTCTATCTCTGTTCCAATGATTATCTTATCGCCAATCTCACCATCATAGCGTCTAAAAATACTCATAATTCGAGCATAGGCATACTGCTGATAAAGTGATGTATTCCCCTCCAAACTCAGCATTTTGTCCCAATCAAACACATAATTTGATTCACGATGGATCGAAAGATCTGCATACTTCACAGCACCTATCCCAATAATCTCTGCCAAATTTTCAAGCTCCTCAGGATCGTACTCTTCCTTGGCTTTGATCGACTCCTCAGCACGAACAACCGCCTCATCCAAAAGATCAATTAGCTTGACTGTACCACCGTCTCTGGTTCTGAACGGTTTCCCACCCTTGTCCATCATCGTACCAAATGCCACATGCTCTAGCTGCACATCATCTGCTACTATCCCACTCTCTTTTGCCACACGAAAAACCTGCTTGAAGTGCCCAGACTGGCGTGCATCCACAACACAGGAGACACGCTTCGCACCCAAGACTTCTGAGCGAT
>QMKU01000192.1 GCA_003646525.1 Campylobacterota bacterium | reverse complement strand
TGCTGTGTAGGTGTAGTGACATTGACTACCACTACTGGTGTAACAGGTTTTGTGGGTTTGACCATTTTTACCTCTTCTACTTTAGAACGAGGCACGACTTGGATATCTTTTTGTGTATTTGTAGCACTTTTGCTACTAATGTCCTCTAAAGAAATAGAGACAGTTGCGTTATTGCTGTAGTTGTGATGAATAGAGCTGTGATAACTGATAGTGTTGTTTTGTACATGGTGTTCTCCTGAGTTTAATTGTTTTACAGTTCTTATACGAAGTGGGGTTTGGTTTTCCTCATTAAAAATAATTTTCTTTCTATAGTCTGTTTTTATGTTTAGGAATCGCATGGTGGGTTTCCTTTTGGTGTTTGTATTTTTTGTATTATAGTGTGTTTACTTTCGTTTGTAACTCCAGCGTAAAACTAACTATACTAAAAGTATACCTAAAATTTACATTTTAAATAAAACAGGTATACTGCAAAAATAAAGGAGTTATTTATGTTTAAATTTCACGAATACAATGACCTACAGATCAAACAAAAGCATAATTCAAAAATGCTTTATGAATCATATCTGGAAGTACTTCATATTTATAATCTTCAGTTTAGATATAAAATGCTATGGCAAAAACATAAAGATGGATATCAATTGCTTGCAAAGGAAAATCTAAAAACAGGGAAGAGAGAGTATCTTGGTCGAAGAGACGAAGATACCGAAGAGATTATTGACAATTTTAGAAATTCAAAATTACAGACTAAAGAGCGTCTTAAGATTCTGAAAGAGAGGCTCAAGAGAGATGAGAAGCTTAATAAACTAGAAGATATTGCAAGAGCACCTAGAGAGTTGGTGGCACTTTTTCGTAAAATAAATGAGTTAGACTTAGATAATAAGTTGATTGCCATAGGAACAAATACTCTTTATGCCTACGAAGCAAAAGTAGGGATTATGATAGAAGAGTCTCATCTAGCTACACATGACATAGATATCTTAAACCGTAAAGACAAAGGTATCTCTTTTATGTTTAGTGCATTAAGCGAAACTTCTACTGCATTGGAGCTTTTGCAATCAATAGATAAAAGTTTTTACCAAAGTCCTAAAGTGCCATACCGATTTATCAATAACGATGGAGTATGTATAGAACTTATAACTTCTTCAATAGATACGATACATGAGAATATCAAGAATGATTTTTTCTCAGATGTATTACCTTTGGTGATGGATGGATTGCACTGGATAGAAAATGCTAGGCTTTTCAAAGAGACTATCATAGGATTGGATGGAAAATCAGCCAATATTACTACCATACATCCTTTGGAGTACGCCATTTATAAAAACTGGCTCGGACAGAGAGAAGATAGAGATTTTCTCAAACATACCAGAGATATAGAGCAGAGCAGACTTGTGACAAATATTATTATTGAATATATGCCAAATATTGACATCCCAAGAGAAGTTTTGAATATCAAGCATATCAAGAAAGATGTTGTAGAGGATTATATAAGTAAGATATACGCTTTTCTTGATGAGGAAACCTGAGAGTCCTTTTATACAAATAACTGACCTTACGGATTTTATAAATTTCTCTGTTGTCGTAGGTGTGACCATGTCTCACGACATGGAAACCTTTCATATATTTCAATGATTACGAATTTGCAAACGACACGATACAAACGCTCTCTGTCTTTCGTCTATGCTGAGCTACTCAAACACATATCCTATAGTCTCACCCAAGCCCAGATATATCACTACCGAACGAATGACAAAAAAGAGATAGATTTTATCGTGCAAAAAGCAGATAAGATATTTGCTATAGAGCTCAAATCATCACAGAGTATCAAAAAAGATGCCTTTAAACACATCATAGATTTTCAAAACAAATCACAACGCGATACTTTTGGTCCATATTCCTTGCCTTTTTTATATCGTCTTTTCATGTATATAGCTATATCTTAGATGTAAAGCATCCTTTGTTGAATAGAGCTATAACCAACTCAAATCATTGTGGTTACAAAAAATATATCCAAACAACTATCTCCTCTCCCCCAAAATCTCTTCCCGATGATTATAAAAAGCCCCTCTACCCTCACCTATCATCTTCACGATAGGATTATCCAAAGTCTCATAAAGTATCTTACCATCACTAGGATTTGTATGTATATCTACAGAGATTGGGCTGTCTTTTTCTTCTAGTATGGCTTTAAATCTATTGTCTAGGTTGTTGAGAAACTTTATCTCTTTTTTATTAAACTTATTTTGCTTTTTGTCTAGCTCTTTGAGTTTTGTTAGTATCTCTACAAAATCTTTGGAGTTAGGAAGTAACTTATCTTCTGCTATGAGTAGCTCTAAGACTTCACTCATATTTGACTCCATTACGGCTTTGGTTCGTTCATCAAAGAAGAGGCTTTTTAGTCCTCCTGCGTAGCTCTGTTTTTGATAGAGGTTTAATATATATCGGCTTTGGGTGTAGTAGCCTTTGAAGCTATTGCTTTTGTTCTGTTCCAAAAGTGTTTTATAGATGGCGAAGTCATATCCATAGAGATGGTCTTTTGGGCAGGTTATCTCTTTTTGGAGTTTCTTTATACTCTCTTTATATCCTTTGTAGTGTTGTTCTTTGGGATATTGGGAGACAAGTACTGCTGATATATCTTCTATAGTGGGATACCCTCGTACCCATTTACCATCTATGAAAGAGCTTAGTCTGTCTTTGGTCTTTTCTATCTCTCCTACATTTGGGTAAGTAAGAGAAGAAAATATATAACTATCAGGGCTGAACCGTGAGGGTAGGAGCTTGAGAGCTAGAGAGGCTTTGGGTATATCTATAGCCTTTATCAATCGTGTATCTATGATCCTCTCACTGATTTGGGGATACTGCTCTAGTGCGTTGAGTTGCTCTGAGATTTGACTACTGTTTTGGTCGATGATCCTCGCTAGAGAGAGGTCATCTCCTTTGCCTCCGAGTAGATAGATAGAGGCTTCTATCTCTTTGTAGAGTTTTGGCATTGGTTTGAGTGCGTTGGCGATAGTGAGGGCGTTTGCTCTCTGCTCTTTGACTATTTGGGGTGTGATGGCAGTAGCTGGGTGAGCATTGACCATAAAGGGCATATAGCTCATATATTTCAATGCTCTAAAATAGGACTTCAGCTCTGCACTCTGCGTATATTTGCCACGCACTACAAACTGAGAATAGTCTATGGCTACTTTGTTGATAGGTGAAGCTGTGATCCCTTGGTGGCTATCTATCAGTACCCACTCCTGCTCTGCCAAGCTTTGGGCTTCTTGGGGTATGGCTCCGCTGGTGTTGCTGTCCAAAAGCCTATTCAATACCAAGACATAAGCCAAGGCTTCTTTCTCTTTGGGTTTGTAAGATTTGAGTATATTCTCCCTCAACCCCTTTGCCAAAACTCCAAACTTCTCATAGAGTTCTTTTTCTATAGGTTTGATGCTTTGTTGCTTGAAGAGATAGTTCGCTGTGAGTATGAAATCTAGCGAGATGTAGTTGGGGATTTGCTCTTGTCTGTTTTGTTCGTAGAGGGTGAAGAATGAGGAGGGGGTTTGTTGGTTTGTAAATTGACTTAGCAGAAGCGTAGTTAACAAAGCTATGGTTAAAAATATTTTTTTTATGATAGGATTTCCTTTTTTAGGTTATAGATATTATACTAGATTGAAAGTGAATTTCCCCATCGCGTAGGGTCGATTTATCGAACATTGTTATATTGGCTGAATGGTTTTGATTTTTATAGATGGTGGTCGGTGAACCGACCTATCGCCTGTGATAATCATATCAAGTTCAATACTCTACTCTATGCCAATAGATTAAAATCAAAGATCAAATCACTGTCCTGCTCTAACGCACCTTACTAACTTGCCATCAGACTTATAGGTCCAAGCGTCATTGCCATCATAGAAGTCAACTGCCCACGCATTGCTCGTGCGTGACACAACGGTAGTAGACGACCAATAGTTAGAGGTAAACCCATTATCTTTATAGCAATCTTGATAAGATTTATTGGCATTATTTTTATATATAATAGCATCCCGACTACTATCACCATAAGTAGTTATCTCCCCTCCACACCTA
>QMKU01000191.1 GCA_003646525.1 Campylobacterota bacterium | reverse complement strand
CAAGCCCTCCAAATATCGGGTCACCTGCGAGCAGTGCTGAACCCAAAATGATGGCAACAGCTGTCAGCATAATAGGCTTGGCTCTCGTAGCTGCAGCCACCGCTATCGCTCTGCGTTTTTTCATATCATGAAACTCCATCAGTGATTTAGCAAAGTCTATCAGCAAGAGTGAGTTTCTCGAAGAGATCCCTATGAGTGCAATAAAGCCAATCAGCGAAGTTGATGTCAGGAAGAATGTCTCCGTTGTAAAGAAGTTCGCCACCCAGTGCCCTACGATCACCCCAATAAGTGAGAGGAATGACCCCAACAGGACAATGCCACTTATGGCATAACTCTTATAATAGATGACCAATAGCAAAAAGATCAGGATAAGTGCCGTGATAAATGCGCCGCCCAAGTCCCTAAAGGTATCAAGACTTACTTTCATTTCACCATCCCAGCGAAGCAGGAACTTTTCACCTGTTTTGGGATCAAGCAGATGCAAGTCAAACATATAAGTCGATATCCCTGGATCTTTTGTGACATTATACTCTCTCGAAAAGTACTCTATCATCTCAGTTCGTGCTTCTAGTAGTGGATAAACCTGAGAAACCATATCTGTTTCTGCTATAACATTGACCATTCGTGAAAGATTTTTATGCATGATCATAGGGTTTGAGTCAGCCTTTTGAATAGTCACTACTTCACTCATAGGAACCATCATTCCTTTCATATTCATAAGATTCAATGAAGAAAGTTTACTTTGAAGTACCTCTTCTTGTTGTGAAGAGAGCATTTTGCTCTCCTCTTCCAAGACTAAAAACATATCAATTTGATCTGGTGAATTTTGAGAATTTTTATGTGCAATAACCATACCTTCAAATGCCAGATAGAGAATATTGTTGACCTGCTTGACACTGAGTCCGCTTCTTGCGATCTTCTCTTTGTCAGGAATTAGCTCATATTTAGAAAAGATTTCATCCGCCACAATATCTATATCAACCAAGCCCTCTGTAGCATTCAGGATATCTGCAACTTTCATGGAGAGTGTTCGCACTCTATTGAGGTTTTCGCCATGAACTTCGACAACAATAGAGGCAAATGTCGGGGGACCGGCAGGCTGTTCGATAAATTTGATCATGCTTTTTGGTACAATTGGCTCACAACGCTGCTTGACGAGAGGTCGAAGTCGTTGAACCATCAAAAATGAGGGCTCCTTACGATCATGTTTATCTGTCAGGTTGACAGAGAGTTCTGCTACATTCTCTGTCCGTTTCATTGCTGCACCTTTGACAAGTCCTGCATAATCCAGAGGGATTCCTTGCCCTATAAAGAGCTCCAAGTTCAGCACCTCTTTCTCTTTTTTCAACAGTTCAATGACACACTCACTAACCTCTCTAGTCTGTTCAACCGCACTTCCCGCAGGCGTATCGATATAAACAGAAAAAGTATTATCACTTTTTCCAGGAAGCATTTTTGCCAGTACCATCTGAGTTGGAAACATCATAAGAGAGCCAAAAAAAGCCAAAATTGTCAAAACTATAACTAGTGTTTTTTTAGATTTCTTATCCAAAATATTATAAATAAAATTTTCAAATTTACTCATGACTTGCTCCCTTGATTATCATGATGTTTATGATCTGGTTTTTTCAATAATTTCAAACTCAAATAAGGTGTAAAAATATACGCTACAAAAAGTGAAGCAACCAGTGCTACGGGCACATTGTAGGGAATAGGCTTCATAAACGATCCCATCATACCTCCTACAAATGCCATAGGTACCATCGTGAGGATAATAGCCAGTGTGGCAATATTGGTAGGTGCCCCTATCTCATCTGTAGCCTCAATGAGAAGTTCGCCCATCTCTTTATCTGCGACATCATGCGCATGCAGATGTCTGTGAATATTTTCGATCACGATAATTGCCGCATCCACCAGCAGTCCCAGCGAAAGTAGCAAGGCAAAAAGCGTAATCCTGTTCATCGTCTGTCCTGTCATCCAAGCAGTGAAAAGAGTTACTGCCAAAATAGCTGGTACTGAGAAAGTAACAATAAGCGACTCCCTCCAACCCAAAGCAAACACTAACATCACCGCGATGATAATAATAGTAATAACAAGGTGATGCATCAACTCATTAACAGCTTCGTTTGCTCTCTCACCATAGTTTCGAGTAATCAAATATCCGACACCCTCTTTCTGAAACTCTTGATCATACCCTTTAAGTACTTTCAATACATCTTCTGCAACAAACACAGCATTGCTACCTGCTAGTTTTGCTACAGTCATAGTAATTTGATTGAACTCTTCACCCATGGTTGAACTATTTGCGTCATTTTTGAAGAGCACTTTGGCTGTTTGAAAATTTTGGATATCCAAGCCATTGCTCACTTGGGCTACATCTCTCAAGTAGATCGGTGAACCCATATATTGTGCTACGATTACAGATCCTACATCTTCCACACTATCTATAGCATTTTTGACACCAAAGACCACAAGTTTATTATTTTGCGTCCTTCCCTTCACTTCAGGTACATCCACAGCAACCGATTGAACTGCTTGCATGATTTGACCCAGAGAGAGGTGATATGCAGAGAGTTTTCCTATATCCACTTCGATATTATACTGTGCTCTACGAGCACCCTTGAGTGTTGTTTTTGCCACAGTGCCAACACTATTGATTTTCTGCTGTACTTTGCGAACGATTCCAAAAAGCTTAATATCATCAAGTTGGCTACCTGGCTTAGAATAAAATGCCACCGTAACAATAGGAATATCGATATCGATATCAAATGGCTTGATCAGTGGTTGCATCACACCCTTTGGCATCTTGTCCATGTTTTGCATCACTTTATCATAAAGCTTCAGATTGGAGTCCTCTCTGTTTTCGCCAATATAGTACATCACATTGACCATACCTACATTATCCATCGCCATGCCATAGACATGCTCTATACCCTTAACCTCTCTGAGCTTTCGCTCTAGAGGATTGACAATGATATTTTCTATCTCTTGGGGAGTTGCTCCAGGCATGGCTACGATCACTGCACCACCTGAGATAGCGATCTGAGGATCCTCTTCCCTCGGCATTGTACTGAGTGCCAAATATCCCATAATGAGTAGAAATGCGCCCAAAACCGCGGTCAAAGGGTTTCGTAAAAAACCCTTTGCCAACTTACCTGCTACATCAGTAACCTGATACTCTTTTTTAATTGTCATCATCACTGCTTAATAAGAATTTTGGCATACATGCCAGGATAAACCGAACGACCCTGAGAATCAAAACTGATCTTGATTTTAAACTTATGCGTCATAGGATTTGAGCTAGGGATAATAGAGCTAATCTCTCCTGTCGTCTCTAGACTAATAGAAGGGATGGTTACACTAACATGCTTCTTGAGTCCGATATGTTTCAAGTCTGTTTCGCTGATTTGCGCAACAATTTTAAGTCTGCTCAGATCAGTCAAAACCAATGCAGGCATACCTGGGATTGCCATCTCGCCCTCATTGAGCTTCTTGGCTACAATAACTCCATCATTGGGTGCTACAATTTTCAAATATTGATATTGATTGAGAACCTCATCTTTTTTTGCTAATGCCTGTTTGACCTGCTTTTCAGCTATTGCAATCATATCTTTCATATTTTTAGCCCCTAGCTCCAACTGCTCAAGTTCAAACTTTGAAACCATCTTTTTTCTGTAGAGTCTCTGGTGCCGTGCTAAGTTGACCGCAACCTGATCATATTGATTGCGATTCATTTGCAGTGCAAGTCTCGCTTGGGATACAGCCAAATCAACCTGTCGCTCTGCTGCTTCAATCTCCTTAGAGTCAATCTCATAGAGCAACTGCCCCTTTTCAACAATATCGCCTTCACTCACAGCCATATTTTTGACATATCCCATATAGCGACTTGTCATCATTTTTTGATTGTCAGAGACAATACCTCCACTTAGCTGAAGATCAACAGCAGATATGCTAGTTGCCCAAAGCAAAATGGCTATGATTAAAAACTTTTTGGTTGAAATATCTTTCATATATAATCTCCTGGATTCAAAATACTATTGAGTTCAAATACTTTTGTATTTCTCTTATTTTTGGCTGT
>QMKU01000190.1 GCA_003646525.1 Campylobacterota bacterium | reverse complement strand
TCTCAGTAACAAATTTGCTACTTTTTGTCACAGATTTGAAATATTTTTGACTGTCTGGTTTGTCATCCGCTACATACTGTGGTTTATCAGGCTTAATATTTGCTCCAAAAAAGTTTACATTGTTCTGCATCTCATAAAGAGGTTTTACCAGGGTAGGGACTAATGTATGAATAACACTTTCACTTGATCCAAGGGGGTTGAATGCGTTCGCAGTAGTGGATATAATTCTCTCAAAAATACCACCTCTTACTTCACCATTTGTCCACTTCTCACCTATCATATCCCCAGCTGATTTAAACACGTTATACCCATAAGGGAGAATCATCTTTATATATGTCCCATCTTTTTGCATTAGAATCAGGTTTGTATCTTTTACATATTGAGGGATATCATTATATGCATCCTCATTCACTGAAATATTGTATAGGTGTAGACCAACAGCTGTACTGGTTAAAGCCGTTGCACCTATCTTTGCTTTCTTAGAGGTAGCTAATGCCTTCAACATCCTTGTGGACCCCTGGAGTGATGCGTTTGCGAACATATATAAAGTATTAAATACTGTTCCCATCTCACCTTTTTTATTAAAGTTCACAGTAAGCTCTTTTGCCTCCACTGCAGCTTTTTTAGCGGACATTCCAGCATCACGCATTTGCTTGTATGCTACCAGCCTAACACCATTTTCTATAGAGGTATTCACATGGTCTATTCCCTCCAGGAAGCTTGTGAACATTTTTCTAGTAGGAGCTTTTCCCTCCAACATTAATATTTCTTTATTCAGCTTTACAATTTCGCTGTCAACTTCCATGAGGTCAATCCACCCCGTCTTTGCTCCGTTGGCGGAAAACTCTTTATATACTCTTGCCCAATCTCCATTCCCGGTTAGAATTCCCTTGACAGCTGGAAGAACATCCTTCACCATTTTGGCTTCATTCGCCATCGTGGTATGTGGCATATTCGCCATCGCCGTCTGTATATCCCTTGCAAAGTTTGAGATCACAAACTCTGGGTTGTAACTGGTACTTATTGAGGCAAGATATCTAATCCCTTTATGTGCTGTTCTAAGTACGGCTCCCATCTGTGGAGCGTTTAGATTTTTAAATGCGGCTGCCAGTGCTGCATCTTTAAACTCTATTTCTTTTACTTTTCCATCAACTTTTACGTGCATCACATTGTCTTTTAGTTGATAGTTTGGATTCATTCCTACGATTTCGCCTGTTTTGTCGTACTGTGGTGTGTGCCTTACTCCTTTTACTGTGTATAACGCATCATCTGGATATTCTTTTATAAATTCCAACATAGCTTTTCCGACTTTGTTTTTTTCGGATCGTACTAAAGTAGATTGAAAGTTGATCATTGAAACAACTGTTGGGGAGAGTACTTCTCTTTCTGACCCCCTAGCCCTCTTGAACTCTTTAGTCTTATTGGAATACCCTTTCCCTGATACTCCCCCTATAACCTCTCCTTCGTCCATATTTCGCTGTAGTGGCACATAGTTTTCATACGACCCTCGTATCATATTCATCATGTCGTCTGATTCAAGCCCCTCATTCTCTATGATCGTAAGTCTTGCTTCGTTCATGTTGTCTACATATTTAGCAAGCCCCCTCATTTCGGGAGTGTCAAACTCTGTTAAGATATCATCTGCTACATCATCGGTCATCCCTGACGGTGCATCTAAATCAGACCCGTGGGCTTTCATTTTTGCGTTACGCTCTTTCGCGTGTCTAGCTATAAGATAATCATCTAAATCATCCATTGTATATTTGCTGTTTGTAAGCTTTTTTATAAGCGGTTTTGTAATGGACTCCTTGAATCTTTCCATTCTATTCTCTGCTCTGCCGTGAAAAAGAGTCTCTGCCTGAACAGGGTTTATACTATCTGGAAGTAGATCTGGATTCCCGTTTGTTTTGACTTCTAATAGTTGTTGCACTCTATTGAATTTATTTTGTAACGCTCTTTGTACCCTGCCTAATTTTGTTTCAGGTGGCAGTATTCCATTCGCTACAGGTGCTTTTCTTCCCCATCGTGACCAGGCATGAACTCCACTTGTTCCAATGATCGCTCCAAATACTGCTCCCGCCATTGCTCCTTTTTCTTTGTCTTCGCTGTTATATGCTCCGACTCCACCGCCTATACCTGCTCCTACAATTCCCGAAACTAAAGATTCGTGGGCAAATGCTTGTCTCATCGCAATAGTTTTTGTTTTATTTGCTGTTGTTGTGTTCAGACTTTTTCTGAAGCTGTTTAAAGACTCAATTCCTTTTTCTGCTAGAGCGTCTTTAAGAGGTTCTCCATACTTCTTAATGGCAGAGGTCATTTGTTTGCTTGTTATTGCCTTGGTAGCCAATTTAGCCCCTGCTACGCCCAGCAAACCCTTCTGTAAATTATAAGAATATGTACCATCTTCATTTTGTTCAAACCCATATAATGCTCCCGTCGCTGATTCGTGGGTATGAATGTAATTGCTTTTATTATCAGAGCTTCTTTTTATTGCTGCATTATCTGTCTCATTTACTCTTTGTCTGACTACCGGTATATCAATACCTTTTTCTTTCATCATCGCTACAACTTCATCATATTGTTCTGCCGGTACAATAATCCTGCTCATATCACTAAGATTAGGCTGATCAAGTCTTTTGGCTTCCATGTAATCCGCTGGTGGGTGGGTATCATTTTTAAGTGCCTTCCATGCTTCATCATAAAACTTATCTTTACTTTTGAATGTTTTTAGTTCCTTCCCTCTTTCTGCAACATCATCAAGATTGAAATATTGTTTATATTTATATACAAATTCAGGCGTGAAAGCATCTTCCAGTCCCCTCATGTCTCCATCGTTTTCTTTTATAAGTTTTTTTATTGCTTTGATTTTGTTTACTGTATTTGGTGCTTCTTTCTTGAATATCTGTTTAGCTGCCATATTAACAAGGTCATAAGCATCTCTTCCCGTTGTTCTTCCCCAACTTTCAAAAGGTGCCATTGTCCGCTCTTCATTCATTATAATATTTCTAAAGTCATCTGAATCATAAGCATTTTTCGCAATTCTTTTTAAATAAGGGAGCCTATCAAATACTGGGGCTTTTAAATCTATTATTTCCATTTGCTCATTAGCATCGAACTTAACTCTAGGAGTCCAAGCATCCCCGCCAAATACACTAGCACCTTTTTTAGGGTCGATGTGTTTCTCTTTTGGAACTATAATTATGTCTCCAAAGTCTTTAGAAGTTTTAGCGTTTTTAGATAATGCGAAAGAAGGTGCCGGAACTTTTCCTCCGTCTGCCATTCTTGCTAAATTGTTTATATTTGTTCTGTGCGTTGCATAAAGTTTGTCATCTTTTGGTTTTGGTGTTTCCGAACTCATCTTCACATCATCGTATCTGACAATAGGTTTTCCAGGCAACCCCTCTTCTTTTGCTAGGGCTTGATATGGTTCAACTCCTGGGTGTTTTAGTGCCGCTTGTGTTGCTCTTGACTCTTCCTCTCCTAGTAGTTTTTTGTATGACTCAAAAGGTTTATCTCTTCTGTATTTTAAGTCTGCTTGTTCTTTGTATAGAGATTTATACATATTGTCATGCTCTTTTAAATACTGTCTTATTTGACTTCTTACATCCAATTCACTCACATAGCTATCATCTTTAAAATAGGCTATTGCTTTTTTTATTATCTCATTATTCTCTGCTTTTAATTCAGGGTTTCTAGTCTTATAGTTAGTCTCAAGTATTTGATCTACTTTGTCTGATATTTGATTGTCCATAGTGGATAAATGGCTTTCTACCGTGCTTAGTCTTTCTGTTCCTAGGTCGTATGCTCCCCTAAATTCGGCTGCGTTTCCACCTCTCGCCCAATCATTTAAAGATTGTATTCCGTGCTGTGTTTCATGCAAAAGTATTGATTTGACCTCTTCATCTGAAAGTTTACTGTTTAGCGTAATGGTATCTGTGTTGGGGTCGTATTGCCCCTTTCTGGTTACAGGCATATCCTTGAAGTTTACTTTTACCCCTTTTAAGTCTGGGTGGGCTTCATAAAGCTCTTTGTGATCCAAGGTTCGCCATAGGGGGGCTTCTCCATTGTGCTTAGTAACTGT
>QMKU01000189.1 GCA_003646525.1 Campylobacterota bacterium | reverse complement strand
CCTATTGAGCCGCTGAAGTCTCCCTTGACATTCATGGTGGATGGTTTCAGGGTAATGGTAATATCAGGATTTGAGTTGCATTTTGATATTTTCTGGCAGTATGCCACAGAGAAACAGGTAGATATTGTTTTATTGCCGACTGCTTCAACCTTCGGTTCTCATAACCGATGGAGAGAGATCATCAAAACCAAAGCATTTCTGCATGGTTGCTATATCCTTCGTGCAAATCGTCTGGGTGAGTATCGTGATGATGAGGTGAAGTGGAAGTTTTATGGTGATACGATGCTTGTCAACCCAGAAGGTGAAGTAGAGATGGTTTTGGAGGATAAAGAGTCGATGCTTGTGGAGTCGATCAGTAAAAAAGAGATATTGGAACATAGAAAAACATGGGGATTTGAAAAGGAGTTGAGGATCAGGAAGCCAAAATGAGACCAGAAGCATATTTTCGCAGACAGATAGAGTTGTGGGGAAGTCAAACACAAAAAGAGTTGCAGAAAAAGAAGATCGCTATTATCGGCAGTGGTGGATTAGGAAGTACACTGGCACTTGCTCTAGGAACGAGTGGTATTGGTGAGATTCATATCGTTGACTTCGATAGGGTATCGTTTCACAATATTCATAGGCAGATTGCTTTTACGCTCAAAGATGAGGGTCTGAGTAAATCTAAAGTAACGGCAGCATTGACAAGATCCAAGAATCCTTTTGTAAAGGTTGTAGCATTTGATATGGATTTTGCAACTTTTTCTAAGCTGAGAAATTCTTATGATTTGATATTGGACGCAACAGACAATCTCCCTGTCAGAAGAGATATTGATCTCTATGCTAAAGTGATAAAAACACCTTGGATCTATGCTAGTGTGGAAGAGTTCAATGGGCAGGTTTGTTTTTTTGAAGAGGCAGATTTTCAAGTCTTTAATATAACTGATCATCAACCAGGTGGCATTGCGGCACCTATCGTGATGCATATTGGGTCACTTCAGGCAAATTTGGCATTGCGATATCTTGCTGGCTTGCCTGTAGTGAAAGATAAGCTCTATTATCTCTATTTTAACGATGAAGGTGAACTTATCACACAAAAATTTGGTATGCCAAAAGCATAATAGTGCTAAGATTATAAAAACAGAATAAGGGGAGTAGAATGAAGGTTAAAATAGCAGTTTCTAGTGTGGTCTTAATGCTTTTTTTTGCAGGATGTACACAAGAGACACAAAATTCTCTGAGTCGTTCTCTGCAAAATTGGACTGGAACTGATGGTGTATTGGATGTGTATGCTGGTGACAAATTGGTCAAGCGTTTTATTAATATTAACAAATTATCAACAGCCTATGGTTCAAACGATAATGGAGTGAGACCTTATCGCTATGGCTATGGCATTGATGATAAGAACTTGAATATGACAGTTGATTCGGGCGAAAAGAAGGTTTATTTTGAATTTTCGGACTACTCAACAAGTTATATCTTTTACGAAAATAATTAAGGAAAAAAATGAATTTTGTATCAACAGAAGAATCCCCCGCAGCGATCGGACCCTACTCTCAAGCAGTGATTGCTCAGGGGTTGGTTTATACTTCTGCACAGCTTGGCTTGTTGCCAAACGGTGAATTGGCAGATGATGGTGTAAGGAAACAGATGCATCAGATTATGAAGAATCTTTATTATGTCCTTGAGGCATCAGGTTCGCAATTTTCAGATGTCATCAAGACAACCATATATCTGGAAGATATGCGAGATTTTGAAGCAATGAATGAAATCTATACCCATCATTTTGAAGATCACAAGCCAGCACGCAGTACTCTAGCAGTTCGGAGTTTGCCCAAAGGTGTTAAGATCGCTATAGATTGTATCGCAGTAGCACATGCAGATGCAGACTTTGGGTAAACAATTTGCGCTGATATGAATTTGTCAGCAGATTTTAGTACTAAATTAAAATAATATTAAACATTGTTTGGGTATAATCACAAACTTTTTTAAAGATACTATATATGGAATAAAGGGTTTGCAATGTACGCAATCATTAAAGCAAGTGGTCAACAGTTCAAAGTTCAAGAGGGTGATGTCATCGCTTTTGACAACATGAGCCTTGAGCCAAAAAGTGCTGTAGAGTTCAAAGAAGTTCTTGCACTTGATAACGGTGAACTAACTGTAGGAACTCCTTTCGTGGAGGGCGCAGTTGTCAAAGGTGAGGTGGTCAATGAAGGTAGAGACAAAAAAGTGATCATCTATAAGAAAAGAAGAAGAAAAGATTCAAAGCTCAAAAGAGGTTTCAGAAGAGACTTTACTAGAGTTAAGATCACTTCAATCGCATAAGGAGTCAGAATGGCACACAAAAAAGGTCAAGGATCAACTCAGAATAATCGTGATTCAGCAGGTCGTCGTCTAGGCGTAAAGAAATTTGGCGGAGAGGCTGTTATCTCTGGTAATATTATTATCAGACAAAGAGGTACAAAAGTACATCCTGGAACAGGTGTAGGTATGGGGAAAGATCATACAATTTTTGCTGTGATGGATGGTGTTGTCAAGTTTGGAAACAGATCAGGCACACAGAAAAAAGTTTCTGTAGTACCAGCGTAAACAGATCCTCTACTATCTCGACACTCTGTCGAGAGTTACTATATTTTTCCCATAAAATTTAATTTTATCATTTTTCCAAACATTAGCAAATAAATACTATCGTATTACCCTGACCGTACTTCACAATATTTCCGTCCAGCAAACCAGCCTTTATGATATTCGATATCATTATTGAATGCATCATGATCCTTGCTGTAGTCTCCGTTTGCTGTGGTGCATCCATCTTCGGCTCCCTTTATGAAGACGAGACTTTTGCCGTGGGTGTCCATTGGTTTAGGTTGCCTAGGTCCACTTTTTGAGCTTGTGCATGCTGTAAATAGTAGTGTACTACAGATGATACTTGTGCTAAGAACTGTTTTATAAAGTGACATTTTTTCCCTTGTTATCTTTTTGGAAAATTATAGCAAAAAATGATAAATATTTTGTTTCATACTTGAGCTCAAATAAATTATTGTTTCGGTATACTATAGGACTATGATTTAACGACAAGTTTGGATCAAAGAGGAGATTTTAGATGGATAAGAGTATGGTGGCACTGTTAAAGGCTGATATTTTAAAATCAGGTGGTTCAAGAGAGAGTATTGGGATTATTGCCAAATATTCAAAAAAGATCACTGGTGCGGAACGATGTTCACTGTTTCTATACAACAAAAAAAAAGATCAACTCCGAAGTGTCTATACTGATGGAATCAAGGGTGCCATTGTATTGAAGTCAAATGCTGGTATTGTAGGGTATGCCTTTCACAAAAGGGAGTCAGTATTGGAAAATGATACTACTGCGAGTTCGCTCTTTTTGAAAGCCGTAGATCGGCAAAGTGGCTATACTACCAAAAGAGTACTAGCTGTACCTGTAGTAGATGCCAATAATAAGAGACTAGGTGTGATTCAGCTTCTCAACAAAGAGAAGAACTTCACTGATACAGACAAGGAAAATATAGAAATATTGGCCAAAATAACTGCCACAATACTTGAACCTTGGGTTGAAGCTAGTCAAACAGTAGATCCAGCAAAAAGTAAAGAGAAAAATAACCTTGAAGCACTTCAGAAGAAATTTGATATCTATCTGTCAGATAAAAAGTTATATTTTATGGAAGATGGTAGTGTATACTATAAAATACTCAATATGGCAAGAGCTTATTTCATCGCTGCTGATAAATGCTATCTACTCGAAGATATACCAAAGAAAACAGAAATCTTCCACTACACTACCATAAATAATGACTTTTTGCCTCTGGATATGTCTCTCAAAATAGATAAAAAGGCAGATGCTCTGCTAATAAAGGATAAGATAGGTCAGCATAATTTTACAAGTTACCCTCTGGAGGAGGATTGATAGAACTGTAAGGCTACCCTTAGTGTGCTATAATAGCCTTATCAATACTTCAAGGAGATATACTTATGTCTTATACCCTTCAACAAATAACAGAAGAGATAGATCTTGAATCTCATACTGATACTAGAGAAATAACAGGTATTCATACACTATCAGAAGCCAATGAGACTCAACTGAGTTTTT
>QMKU01000188.1 GCA_003646525.1 Campylobacterota bacterium | reverse complement strand
CGAGATCAAGATGAAGATGGCAACGGTATACTCTGGGCACGCGGCCCCAATGTGATGAAAGGCTACTATAAAGACCCAGAGAAAACGGCTGAAGTTATTGATGAAGAGGGATGGTTCAATACCGAAGATATCGGCTATTTTGATGATGATGGTTATTTCTTTATGAATGGACGCTCCAAAAATATCATCGTTGGCTCAGGGGGAGAAAATATTTATCCTGAGCAGGTCGAAGCCACGATCAACAACCATCCACTTGTTGCAGACTCTCTGGTCTATGATGATCAGGGCACTCTTGCAGCACGGATATACCTTGACTATGACAAGCTTGACAAAGTGCTCGGAAGGACTCACAAATCAGAAACTGGCATTCACAAAAAAGTCGAAAATATACTCGAAACTATTCGCACAGAGACCAACGAAAAAGTCTCATCTTTCTCACGCATCCGAAAGGTTATTGAGCAGAGGGAAGAGTTTGTCAAAACACCTACCAAAAAGATAAAACGATACCTTTATGCAGAGAGAAGAGCAGAGGGTAAGGCTTAAGGATAATATTTAGGAGCAGGGACTTTAGTCCCGTTTTATGGGACTAAAGTCCCTGCTCCAAGAAACATGATAATGATTCAACCGAGGTCAAGTGTTGAAAATCCACCCTCGTCGTGAGTTGATTTTACAACACATGACCCCTGCCGTGCTTAATTTATTGGTATGGGGGGGTAGCCTTACTGCAACAGATCTTTAGTGTTCTCTTACTTTTGATACATCAAACAACTTGTCTAAAACCTTGTATATTGCAAAAACAACACCAACAGAACCTACCACTATAAATATCTCTGGCAGGGGAGGAAAGAAAAATATAAACTCTTTAACGGCATCGTATTCACTATATTTTTCAAATCCAGATCCGAACCTATCGCTCAGAGGATAGGCATTGCCACCATAAACAAATATAATTCTTCCTATATATGTGCCTGCGATGACTGATAGGGATGCCACGATGATCAAAAAATGATTTATCTCTTTTTTCATGAGTCGATAGATCAACAGACTAAAAGGCAAGACAAATGCTAACAGTGCATAAATATAAAATTCATAATGAAATCCACCAAATAGTATGACACTGGCCCAATTCTTATCTATAAATAAAAATGCCATTGCCTCGTAAGCTCCCAATATAACGATGGCTATTAGTGTTAGTTTTTTAAAAATCAATAACAGATCCCTAAAGCTGTCTCCTAATTGCTCTTTGTGTGAAACATAAGAGTATAAAATCATTACACCACTAGCAGCCAAAAAAGATGATACGATAAAATAGAGAGGCAAAGCAGGATATGTTGTCCATAGGTGCCTTGCCGTATTCATATCAAAAAGTTTTGCTTGGATGTAATACTCAATTATATCAATCACAATACTTAGTAACAAAATAGTAAATGCTATCTTTTTCACCCACTTTTTCTGCCTAGTGATCAATAAATATATTTCAAACACCACAAAAGGGATATAGACACTATATAGTGGCAACATCAGCCACATGCCTGCACTTATGTTTGGTGTCTTGAACATCTCCGTCATATTCAAAAAATTTAGATCAAATATAATCGTAAATAGTCCACCAAAAATCATACATAATCCAAAAGTTAAAAATCCAACAGCAGTTTTTTTGATAATTTCTCTATTGAAAAGTTCTCCAAGAGCCACCAAAAATATAATGCCACTCCCCGTATATATCATATACATATAGTTTGAGATATAGAGTGTCCATGGGGATTCTCTTTTGATCTCTCCCCCCTGACCAAAGATAGCTTCTCTCATAGCGAGTGCTACTTCATGACTTCCAGGGTTCAACCCCGCATCAAAAGCATTTGCCGTCAATGAAAAGTATCGTTCAAGTATAATTTCATAGATTCCAAAAGCACCAAAAGCCAATAAAACATACGCGAAAAGCATTGTTCTGTTAAAAAGAAGTTCGCCTATTGGAACCTTGTTGATATCGACTCCTGCTATGTTAAACTTTTCCACTGAGGACTCCTTTTTGTTTTTGCTTTCTCTATGATGGGCTTGTAGCTATCCCAAGTATGGATTGTAGTATCATGACCAATAGAGCTAAAGGTAAAGTTTTCATCTTCTGGAAAGAGATAAAATAGTTTAGGCACAGTCCCTTCAGATTCTTTCAAGACAAAGAATTTTCTACTCTTCAAGAGAGTAACCAAGTCTCCATCTTCATCATCAATATCTCCAAAAAGTCTCACTTTTGTAGGGCATGTAGCTTGACATGCGGTTGTTGTCTCTCCTTGTGAGATTCTTGTATCATAACAAAATGTACATTTATCTACAGCCACATACTTATCATCTACATACCTTGCATCATAAGGACAGGCTTCCATGCATCCTTTACATAAAATGCATTTATTTTTATCTGTCAATACCAATCCACCTTCGGCAAAATAACTCGCTTGCGTAGGACAGACATCGACACAAGGAGCATCTATGCAATGGTTGCACTGAGAGGGATAGAAGTTTACAAAAGGTTTGCCAAAAATAAAACGCTCATTTTGCCCTACCCAAATCCTCTGCTTGTCAACACCTAACTGAACACCATTTTCCTCTTTGCATGCTACTTCACATGCTCTGCAGTTTATACAGTTTTGATAATCTAACGCCATTGCAAAATTCATACATATACCTTTGTTACTTCAACTTGTGTTTCGTGCATAGCGGCACTTCCGAAGACGGGTTCTATGACATCCTCGATAATGATATTGTCACTAGCGCCATTTCTATAGCCGAGTGTCAATCCATCACTATCTGCACCAAAACCATGCACAAAAAAAAGTGTATCCTTGATGATTTTGTGTGTTGGATAGGCTTTGATATGAATCTTTCCTATTTTACTTTTTACCTCGACTATGTCCCCATGTTCTATTTGCATCTCATCAGCCTGATCTTGATTTATCCAGATATAATTTTCTCTTACTAAGTCTAGCAACATGGCATTGTTGGAAGTTGCATTTTGTGTAAACTGCGCATTTCTTCCGCTGATAAATTTAAACTTTCCTTTTTTTGTTTTTGTGTATTGATTGTCATTCCAAGTAGGCATAGGGTCAACACCTTTTTTGCGCATATAGGTCAAGTTACACTCAATTTTCCCAGATTGTGTTTTGAAGTCTGATTCCATGGATGCTAACTCTTTTTCATCCACGCAGGAGTCACTATAGATGGCTTTATCTTGAAAATCTTTACCTTTTGTAATAGTATAATATTTTTTATCATCAGGATAGTATTCATATTCGTTATCAGTTATTCTCTTGAAATATTTGTCCATATTCGGATAGTAGACACCTTTTTCTTTGAGTTGTCTATATCCCTCTTCACCATAAACACTCATAACCATTTCTTTGTTGATGTGCTCTTGTGAGTGAGCAAACATATCTGTTAAGTCAAAACCATCTTCACCATAGACTGCTTTTTCACCCCTCTCTTTTATCGCCTCCTGAACCTCTTCATCATATTTTTTACTTATCTGCCAAAGTGGTTTGGATAGTTTTTTTGACAAACCTTTTAGTATATCAAAAAGAGGTTTAGATTCATAAAGTGGTTCAATAACTTTGTTTCGCAGTGCGATTGAGGGCTCAATACCTCCAAAAGATGCTACAGGGTCTTCTCGCTCAAGATACGAACACTCAGGCAGTACAACATCACTCATAATTACTGTATCACTCGGCATAGTATCGATAGTAACGACCAAATCCATTTTTTCAAATAATTCTCTTGTTTTGGCAACATTAGGAATACTCAATAAGGGATTTTGTTTATAAGTAAACATAGCTCTCACAGGATAAGGTGACTTATCCTCAATAATTTTATTTCTCCATCCTATCCAGCTTCCAGTTCCTCCGACGATAGAAGCTGCATCTTTCTCTATCCTCCCTAGGGCATTGTCATAAATAGGAGTATTTATATTATGCTCTCCCAGTGGAAGCTTTTTGCCAAAAACAATGCCACCTTTGACATCGATTCCTCCACCTAGTGCCGTAAAAATTGCTTGAGCACGACGAAGCTGAAAATCTTGCAGACTCCAAGCCGTTCTTCTGCCTTGATAGTAGAT
>QMKU01000187.1 GCA_003646525.1 Campylobacterota bacterium | reverse complement strand
ATCGTTTTAGCGATACCATTACGCACAGGACCAGCGATACCAAAGCTACCCCACTGCGGTATCTCCTCTTGATCTTTGACAAAATCTTTTACGATCTCATCAAGTGAACTGTAGTCGCCACTAGGATACTTCTTCTCTGCCAATGATTCCAGTTTTGTACCATTGACTTCAAAGATCGCTAGGGAGGTTTTCGTCCCCCCTATATCTCCTGCCAGAACCCTCATGGGGTATTCTTCCAAAGCAGTGCTTCACAAGCACTAAATGTCTTGGATTTATCAAAATAATCATCACAATGCTTCATCTTTGTACTGTTTCCTTCTTATTTGAATTTAATTTTGTGTAGGTAGATTTTCAACACTTGGTTGAGATATTGCCGTGTTCATATTGACCACAGAGTCTATACATTGCGAGCCGTATCAACTGCCTTGAGCAGACTATCAAAAGAGATGACAAACTTCTCAAGACCCTCTTTGAGTAGCTGGTCTGTAACTTTTTCCATAGAGATACCTGCATCATCCAAAGTTTGAAGTACATTTCGAGCCCCATCAATATCATCTTCGAGGGTATTGCTGACTATACCATGATCACGAAAAGCATCCATCGTTGCTGGTGGTATAGTGTTGACGGTATCTGGACCGATCAGCGCATCCATATAAAGTGTATTTTTATACTCTGGGTTTTTTGTACTGGTACTTGCCCACAAGAGGCGCTGGGTCATCGCACCTTTGTCTGCAAGTGCCTGCCATGCATCACTGGCAAAAATCTCTTTGTACTCCTGATAAGTCAAGCGTGAATTGGCAATCGCAACTTTACCTTTGATCACCTGTAGCGACTTCTCTTCGTTTGCATCGATCAAACTATCGACCAATGCATCGATCCGGCTGACAAAGACGCTCGCAACACTCGCAACGCTTGAGATCTCTTCACCCTTGGCCACACGGATTTCAAGTCCTTTGACAAATGCTTCAGCAACTTGCTTGTAAGCATCCTGAGCAAAAAGAAGTGTGACATTGATATTAATTCCCTCACTGATCAGCTGCTGAATTACGGGGATCCCCTCAGTGGTTGCTGGAATTTTTACCATAAGATTTGGACGGTCTACCATCGCCCACAACCTTCTCGCTTCATCTAGTGTTCCTGGACCATCATGACTGAGTCTTGGAGAGACCTCCATGCTGACATACCCATCACGACGATCAGTAGAGTCATAAACATTTCTCAGAGCATCAGCAGCATTTTGGATATCTGATGCTTCGAGAGATTCAAAAATCGCCTTGGCATCAATATCTCCTCGTCCAACAAATGCCATAATAGCCTCCTGATACTCATCACTATGCGCAATCGCCTGTTCAAAGATAGAAGGGTTTGAAGTCACACCAGATATACCATCATCATCAATCAAACTCTTCAGTTTGCCACTTGCGAAGAGATCACGGCGGATATAATCCATCCATGGAGATTGTCCAAAGTTGTGTAGTTCTTTCAAGGGGTTCATTATTTGCCTCCTGTGGCTTTTAAATTATTTACTAATATACACTATCGATTGTCGGCATCGTTGTAGGCAATACCAATGAAATAAGCTTTTTTTGAATAAAACTTGTAGGGGTGGCCCTATGTGGCTACCCTAATTAGGGCAACCACACAGGGATTGCCCCCTACGATAATTCCTTAATTCATTGGCATTGTCGTTGTAGGTGCGACCATGTCGCACAAATGTTCAAGTTTTAAAAATACACCCACTTCGTGAGTTTATTTTGCAGTACATGACCTAGTGATCTATACAGTCATCCTCCTCCAACAAAATGTAGTAGTTCGATTTTGTCTGCTTCCTTTAGCTGATGACTCTCCCAGTCTGCCTTTTTGACTATTTCCATATTGACAGCTGCTGCCATCACTTTGACTTTGATACCCAGATCATTCATGAGAGTTGCCAAAGTTGACCCTTCGGCAGACTCTCGCTCCTCACCGTTTACGATTATTTTCACACTTTTCCTTTAAGTCTAATATACTTCAAAAAGTTTCTTTATTCTTTTTTCATCTATGAGCATTTCAGCAAATTTTTTCCGAAATAGATCCTCTTTCTCCTTTTTGAGCTTCTCCAATTCTATAACCAATTGAGCCATTGCTTTTTTGCTTTTTTTCCCTTGAAGTGCTGGCTCATTTCCAAAAGAGAGTAGGAGTGATTGCTGAACTTGGTAGTCATTGAAATCACCCAAAATTGTTTGCATTTTTTTGATTGACTTGATGCTCTCTTCATATTTCTTAGGCTCGATAAGCGACTGCATCGTTTCGATGAAATAGCGTAATTTTTTATATTTTATACGAAGTCTGTGATACTCCTCATCATCTGAGTTGGCATCCAATCTTTTTCCCTTCTTGAGAATATTACTTATTTGCTTTTTCACTATTTGCATCGCAGTAATGACAATAGGCTGATTGATTGACTCTTCGGATGAATAAGATTTGATTTCGGGTTTAGAGAGTGAAGTAAGTTCATACTCCAATAGTTCATCTTCTGCAAAAGTCAGTAAATGTTTATCTGAAATCTCTTTTTCTTCCAATATAAGTTTTTGTAGGGGGATGAGTCCTTTTTGGATCTTTTTGGGCAAAAGTGATTGATAAAAAGGCATTTGCTCCAACAAGACATCTCTATCACGATTTGCATTAGTCTGTGTCATCAAAAAAGATAAATTTTGTCTATGTTTCGTATACCAGTTTGGTAAGAGAAATGCTTTGAATATATCCATAATACTCTTTAGTTTTCGGGTAGAGACACGGAACTGGTGTAGTGTTTCGGGAGTATTTGTATTTTGGAGTAATCTCTTGCTCTCTTTGTCAAATCTCATCGTCAATGCAAGAAAAATACTCTCTAATGCCACCGTAGTACTTTCATAAGATTCAAGAAAAATACTTTCACTATTTTTCACTAAGTGCTTTGAAGCGATCAATGAAGGGATAGATGATGACTTACTGATCGATGAATTATTAAAGCGCTTATCTTCTGTCACCTCAGACAGATATAGTCCAGAAAATATCTCCGGCAAAACAAACTCTCTCGCTATCTCCTCCTCATCAAATTCAATCTCAAGATAACATAAACCCTTCAATGTTTTTCCAAAACGATCCATCTCATAAGTCATACCCTGATAGAGAAAAACAAAACGCTCTTTTTTGATGATATTTCCTGTATGACTTCCTAGATGGCTATCAAACTCTTCTCTCGTCACAAGAGATTCACGCTCTTCTCTCACCATCCCCTCTCCGCGCTTGATCGTTTTGAAGAATTCTTGATCTCTCTGGCGATATCGGACATACTCTCCCCCTTGTGGAGGTGTATAATACTGCGCAATAACATAGCGATGATATCTCAAGCCAATTGACTGAAGAAAATTCTCAGGAGAACAAGGTCTCAGCAGATACTTTCTCTCTATTTCAAGTTTTTTCATTAATACTCACCTTACTTTCTCATATGGAGCAATTTGAACTTATCGCCCATCATTGTCGGTGCGATCAGTGTCTTGACCTTGTCAACTTCTCGCAAATAATTCTCCTGCGTCGTCTGTCTAGCAAAAGTTTCAAGCATTTCAATAAGTCCAAATCGGACAAGTGCCCTAGCCTGTGTCTCATAGTGTTGCATTGCAAATTCTACATCATCAAACGCATCAATTGCCTGAGTGAAATTCACATCATAGGTCATATCGCTTTTTTGAAACTCATCTCTCAATATGACAGCCTCGTCAAAGAGAGGAAAGGTTTCATGATGCTTGTAGAGTCGGATAGAAAAATCATTGCGCACATACTTCTCGCCATAGTCAAATGTAACAAAATCACAATGGGTGAAGCTCTTTGCCATCTCCTCTGCAAACGCTTCATATCCTACTGCGACTTCACCTTTGACTTGTCGATACTTTTCTATTTTTCTTAGCAGTGTTTCTGGTGCTTTTTCCCATACAATCTCATGAGCGTCCACATTTGCGATTTCACCATCTTTGATCAATTCACAAGGAAATGCATCAAGTATCTCATTTGCCACCACAAAGGCATAAGGCTCTTTCAATAGATCCAAAGCATTGTAGTATTCGATCGTCACATCATTCCCAAAACGCTCAGAAAAATAGCTCTTTTGT
>QMKU01000186.1 GCA_003646525.1 Campylobacterota bacterium | reverse complement strand
TAAAAAAGATCAAAAAGTTAAAAAACAGCAGCAGGTTTTTGCGGCTAAAGAGGGACTCGAACGTGCTGGAAATGACAAAGAACTTTTTAGTAAGATCTTGAAAAAATTTCTCTCTGAATATAATGATTCAAATATACTTTTCAATCACTTTACTGAAGAAGATAAGTTTGATGAAGCACAACAATATGCTTCTGAGCTTAAAGGAGTCCTTGCCAAAATAGGTGCGTACAGGTTCTCATATCTTCTCTCTCTAATAGAGAAGGCTTTTGCTGTAAATAATAGAGCGTATATTGAAAAATATATGGCTATTTACGAGGTTGAATTAACGAGAACTCAAGATGCTATTGAAAACTTTTTGGTCTATTTAGAACAGAATACACATTAAGGATCGTTGATGATTAGAATAATAATTACTACGTTCATATTATTGATAGCTGCCTTGACACTTGATGCATCAGCAGCATATAAAAATATTGTTGTTGTCTCTCTTTTAAGTCAAGAAGATGCTGATAATAATCTAAAAAAAATTAAATACTATTTAAATGAAGAGGCTGAAATTAGGACGCTGAAAGAGGAAAATAAGTTCAACTGTATCAGCCGAAAATCCGGAAAATATTTTATTGTATCGATTGAACCATTTTATAATGACAAAGTAATGTCTCCAGTTTTTAAGCGTATTCAAAAAAAATTCCCAGATGCGTTTGTTTATACGCATTGGGGTGATAATACGATTGAAAAGCCTAAAGTAGTTGAGAAAGAAGTTGTGTATATCGAAAAAATTCGTACTGTTGAAGTTCCGAAAATTATTGAAAAAGAGGTCGTTGTTGTTAAGGAGATATTGGTAAAGTCTGAAGAGAACAATATCTTATTATGGTTGGGCTTTCTTGGATTGGTAGTGATTGGTCTGATTTTGATCTTCCGTTCATCGCGTCAAACGACAACCATTGTGAAAACACGCTCTGAAATGAAAAAGTCACAAGAGAAAAATGAAGAGCTTCTCGTCAATGTTAGTGAGAAAATACAAGAGCCTGTAAATGAAATCATTGAGCATAGTGAAAAGATCTTTCGAGGTGGTATAAACGATCAACAGGCAGAAAATCTGGAAAATTTACGCTATTCAGATGAACTGCTCCTGGATATTACCAATGACCTAATCGATTTCCTTAAACTGCAATCAGGCAAGCTTGAAGTTCAAAATGCACTCTTTAATATTAATAATGTTTTAGATGAAGTGGCTGGCATGGTCAGTGGAAAAGCACGGGGCAGTGAAGTAGAGTTTATTTTTGATATTGATAAAAGTGTTCCAGCGAAGGTAATTGGAGATCCACTTAGATTGAGCCAACTTTTAGTAAATCTTCTCAGTAATGCTATGAAATTTACCGACAAAGGTGAGGTGAAACTAAAAGTAAAACGTTTAGAAAACAGAAGTGCAGACGTTATGCTTCAGTTTGATGTGATGGATACAGGTATCGGTATTGAAGCAGATAGAATCCAAGATATCTTTGCACCTTTCTCATTTGCTAATGATAAGAGTCAAACAGGTATGGGACTCTATATTTCAAAAAAACTTGCACAGTTGATGGGAGGAGACATTCAAGTTGAGAGTGTGATTAATCAAGGAACAACCTTTGTTGTTACCATTGCACTTTCAATGGAAAACTTACGTGAACAGCGTCATTACCGTCTTCCGTCAAAATCTTATACTGGTCATAATATTTTAATCCTTGATAATAATCATAATGCCGCTGAAGCACTCCAAAAGATGCTGCAGTATTTTCGACATAATGTTGATGTCATAAAAATATCTGACATCTATACTAATATGTCACTCTTAGCAGAATACGAGATTATTATTGCAGCTGAAGATCTTCTTTTACCATCTTTTATGAATTATATTAAGAAAATTAAAGTGGATAAACCTATAAAACTTGTTGCTGTAGGTAGTATGCTGGTCTTAAATCGTTCGTATAAACCGGAATTTAATCTCATTGACCGCCGGATCATAAAGCCTTTTTCTCAACAGAGAGTTATGGAGCTGGTAATTAACCTCTTTGATGAGACTAAATCTATAAAAGAGGAGATACCAGAAGCAGTTTCTGAAGAGTATGCTGCTAAAAAAGTTCTAAAGACTACTGATACGTCTAGTGTTCCAAAAGAGATTAGAACATATGATGATGTACCGATAACACCGGGTATTAATAGAGAAAGCTTTAAGGTGTTTTCCGGTGCAAATATCTTGATTGCAGAAGATAATATCATTAATCAAAAGGTCTTGACCGGATTACTCGGTTCAAGCGGGATACATTTACTGATTGCCAATGATGGGCAAGAGGCTTTAGATATCATAGAAAGTGGCAAAGAATTTGATCTTGTTCTAATGGATATTAACATGCCGGTGATGGATGGCTACGAAGCGACACGTAAAATACGAGAAAAAAATGATAGATATACCCTTCCAGTCGTATCCCTGACGGGACTAGGTCTTCCTGAAGAGATTGAAAAGATGTATGATTTTGGTATGAATGCACATCTGATTAAACCGCTGCAAGTTGGTGCACTCTATACCATCTTTGATCGTTACCTTAATAGTATTGAAGCAAATTTAAATAATGAAGTTCAAGAGAAAAAGTTATTTGTGTTTAGAAATAGTGATGCGATCTCATTTAAAGATGGACTTGATCGTGCAAGTGGTGATGAAGAGCTTTATGTAGAAATTTTAAAAGAGTTTGTAGAGCTTTATCAAAATGCAGACATAGAGTTGCGTGATATGATTATGAATAATGATCTGAGTCCGGCTCAAAAGCTTTGCCTCGATATTCGTGGTGTTGCAGCTAATATTGGAGCACAACCGTTATCACAAACGGCTTTACAGCTGCAAGAGTCGTTTGTGAAAAATGAGGAAAAAGATTTGATCAGTCTCAGCAAAGTTTTTCAGATTCAGATTCAAGAGTTACTAGAAACTATTAATGGACAAGTCTAGGAGTTTGTTGGATTCGTGCTTAATCGGCTACAAGTTTTGATTATACAAATCCGATAGACTTCTAGCTACGATTAATACTGTATTTTCCAGGACCGAGTAAAAAGATGCTAATGGCTAAGAGAAGATAGAGTAGGGGAAGCTCAATGACCGGTGCACCCATTTTGTTTAAAATAAAGATATCATTAAGATGAGCAAGATAGATAGCACTGCCCATCGTAAATGCAAGAATAAGTGCTCCAATACGGCTGTAAAATCCAAGTATAATCATTAATGGGGCGGTCACTTCACCCATAAAAATGCCGTAAGCAATATACTCAGGCAGTCCGGCATTAACTGTTAACGCTTTGACTCCGCCAATCCCGTGCATCATCTTTGCTATCCCATGCGAGAGCATTAACGTCCCTACAGAAACTCGTAAAACTAATTTGCCAATATCACTGTTTTCCAAGAGTGCCATTGTCATCCTTTTATTATAAAGTGTAATAATTATAGCGTAGTGTCAAGAAGATCAATGTCAAAAATCTCACGCAGCATAATCTCTATCTCATCTTTCGAAGCACCTGCAAAACTATTTTCAAGAAATTTACTGATTCCTTTGCCTTTATGCTGAATGAGTGGGACAATTTTAACACCGGTGATCTCTGACATAAAGTGTGAATCATCTCCCTCTTCATAGGCGTGCAGTAAGATAGAACGTGAAAAATTATTTAGTATATGGTAGTAGATGTGCAGAAATTCAGCTTCGAGGACTTTAAGACCGTAGAGATGGGTGAGGATTCTTCCGTCATGTGAGGCAATGTGGTGTACTTTATCCGCCTTGGCAGAAATACCGATCTCCTCTTTAATTTCACGAAGCAAGGCATCTAGCAGCGGTTCATTCTCTTCAACCGTACCACCGGGAAAACCTATACGCCCATCCCATCGATCAATCATAATGAGTGCCGGACAGGTAACATGTTTCATATCGTCTTTAAAATATTTCCAAGGAGAGATCGCTTGCACATAGATGGCCAAAAAAACAGCATTCGTTTTCTCTCTGTTATGCTCATTGAGCAGAACCCTAAAATTTCTTTGCATTATTATAAAGCTCTTTTTGTTTAATGATAACGTAGTTCTGATAAACTTCACTCATGAAAAAGATCATTTTGACGAC
>QMKU01000185.1 GCA_003646525.1 Campylobacterota bacterium | reverse complement strand
GACATCTTCTGTGACAGTCTGGAGCAAGCAATTCTTTTGGAGAAGTCTGTATCTTAGTAAGAGAGTAAACCTCGTTTGTTTGCTGGCTTTGAATTTTGTTTTTATCGTCAGTTGCATGAGCGCAGGGGAATATTCCGTGTAATGGGTTCCAAGTTGGCCATAAGAATGGAGAATAGCAGTCAGCTGATTTTGAGAGTGATTCTTTTTGAGGGGATTTTAGAATAATCTTGATGTTTAGGTTTGGATACTTTTCTATTATATTTTTGACGATTTGTAACCCTCTAGTATTATGTTTTGCTTGAGGATCTGAGAAGATATCATATCTCATTCTAAACTCATTAACTCCAATTTCTTCAAGTTGAAGAATAAAATTCTCAAGATGATCTAGTGTATTTGGTATTAGAACATGAGTAACATTAATTTCCATACTGGAGTGATGCAATTTTTTCTTTTCTGCTAGTTGTTGAAGTGTTCCCAAGACCTTGTCAAAATGATCAAATCCGCCATTTTCTTGATAAGAATCTCTATTTGATCCAGGAATACTTACTAATATTCCAGCGCCATGTTTGACAATGCTATTTAGTATTGGCTCTTTTATTTGAACTCCATTGGTAGTAAGCCAGACTTCTCTTTGAGCCTGACTAAATTTATCAACGATTAGATTTGCAACTTCTGGGTATAAAGTGGGTTCCCCGCCTCCTGCAATGTAGATCTTTTCTACTTGAGACGACCCTTTTTTCCAATTGATAACATTGTCTATTTCTATTTCAAATTGCTTAATTATTTCTGGTGTCCATTTTTTTGGTTTTGGTTTATTTTTGTCTTGGTCGAAGCACCAAACACACTGCAAATTACAAGGTTTGCCTTTGTGTCCAAGATGAATGTCAATAATTCTCGGAGGAGTGTCAAAGTTAAGACTATCTCCATTCTCAAATCGAGTGTGGAGATAATCTTTGTTATCTTGAATTGCTCTTTGTCCGAAGAAAGTTTCTATATCTATAGCCATATTAAATACGAATCATATCATAATGAGTCAAATTTGGCAGATACTAATGATCAAGTGAACATCTTGTCAATATCAGATATAATCTTGTTTATATGAAAAGTGTTGCTTTGGGTTGTGGTTTGATATCGCTTGGTAGAGTGTGGGGAACTCATTCTGAGTTTTTATCAGATGATGATGCTTTTCTTTTTTTAAATAAAGCTTTTGAGATGGGCATTGATTTTTTTGATACTGCGCCTTCATATGGAGATAGTGAGGAAAAGTTGGGGAGGTTCCTTCGTTCGTTAAGTGATGGGGAAAGGGATAGTGTTGTTGCTGCAACAAAATTTGGAGAAATGTGGAATCCGGTAACGGAGAAATCATATTGTGATCATAGCCTCAACGGGTTAATTAGTAGCGTTGAGAATAGCTTGGAGAAGTTGGGGAGGATTGATATTCTACAATTGCATAAAACATCACCGGAGATATTGCAGAGTGATGCTTTTTTGAGTGCTGTTAAATATGCAAGAAAATTGGGTGTATTAAGTTTTGGAGTGAGTATTACTGATTTTGAGTCTGCGCAAATTGCATGTGAACTAGATTTTGTTGATTGGATACAGTTGCCATATAATAAAAACTGGATGGATCAGGAACAAAGTCTAGATTGGGTTATTGGTCATAACAAAAAAGTTTTAATTAATAGACCCTTTGATTCTGGCAAGATTCTCTCTCAAGAGAATATGAAGAAAGCTTTTGAGTTGATTTGGAAAAAGGATTTTGAAGGATATGTTTTGACTGGAACATCGTCAATTAAGCATCTTGAGCAAAACATTAATATTTGGAGAAAAATATTAAATGATAAATAGCAAAAAATATGATGTTTTGTCATTGGGAACTTCATATCTTGACATTAATTTTGTTGATTTTCCATTTGTAGATGGAATTTCTGCAAATAGAGAAACAGTTGGCTCAGAATATGTGATCCAACCTGGGGGTTCTGCTCTAAATTTTGCAAGACTATCTGCAAGCCTGGGGATGAGAGTAGCCTTTATTGGTAAAGTGGGCGTGGGTCAGATGGGGGAGATTTTAACTAGACTTATGCTTGAAGAGGGAATAGATCCGTTTTTGGTAAAAGATGCAAGTGTTTTGACAAATCTTGCGGTGCACTATATTCGAAATGATGGGACCTCTATCATGACATCTGGTGGAAGTGCAAATCAAAATCTGAGTGTAAATGAGCTTATGAATGATGTCGAAACACTTATTCCTCAGACAAAATATTTGTATTTAGGTGGTGGATTTAAAATGAAGCATTTGTTGTCTCATTATAAAAAATTTATTACTTTGGCTGATAAAAGTTCTACAAAGATAATTTTGGATCATGGAAGAGTTACCAACTTAGTTATTCCTAAAGAAATTGATCTTATTAGATCAATAGTGGGAAGTGTGGATATTTACTTACCAAGTAAGGATGAATTATTGAGTGTTTGGAATTCAAATAATGTAGTTGAGGCTGTTAGGAAGATAAGAAAGCAATCGAATGCAACAATTATAGTAAAGGATTCTGACAATGGATCTTACTTCTCTACTCCAGATTTAAATCTTATTTATCAGGTGAGTGCACATAGTGTTGATGTGATAAATACTGTCGGTGCGGGGGATGCTTTTAATGCTGGATTGGTTAATGCGTTGGTTGCGAAGAAAAATATTGAAGAAGTTGTGAAATTTGCAACAGCTACTTCTGCTTTGAAAATATCTGTTGATAAAAAAATAAATTTAAAAATTGTAAATACTTTTCAAAAAAATAACCCCAAGATACAGATTAGTGAGCTAGCATCTACTTGAGGTGTGCTTGCGCAAGTGTCCAGGCGATGATGACATAAGAGTTCTTGATCTTGTTGGTTGCAATCATTGAGTCGATAAGTTCTGTGTCTACCCATTCACCTTCGAATAATTCAAATGGATTGTCTTGTTGGAGCTTAGCATGATTGTGTTGGTGAATGCGGTAATTAGTTGGTGAGGGTGTGGGAGGGGGTGATATAATGATTTAAATCATTATATCACTGAGAAATTGAGTTGAAATATGGATTAATATGAGTGTTGGTAACGCAATTATGTTCTATTTTAAATAAAGTTGAGGTAGAATATATCAAATGAGCTTATCAGTAGGGATAGTCGGACCGAGAAACAAGAAGTTGAAAATAGGGTAGAGGGTATCAAAATTCCGTTTGAGTTAGTTTTTAAGATCCCGAGTATGCGTAAGGCTAGGAAGATACTTCAACGGGATCATTTGGGTCATATTGTGAGTTCTGTGGTCCCGGTATCTTCTCTTAGAACTTGATAAACTGATATAATCGTCATAATGACTACAAAGCAACTTATGTTTCGAGATTCAGAGCCTGTAATAGAACAATCATTGGAAAGTTTTGCCAACAACTATAAAAACCTCAAATTTATCAAATTCTTACACCACTCTCATCAAGATCATGATGAGATTAAGTTTCATCAATTTATTACTAAGGTTGAATTGACCCCCAATGAAACAGATGGAAGGATATTTAAGCATGACAGTCATCCTGGTGGATCATCACTATTTTCGAAGGATATAGCCCTGGTAAAATGTTTGGGAGAGAGTGTAGAGAGAGTGTCGACTCAATCATATTTTGATAAAAATCAAATTTATTCAACCTTCAAAAAACTCAAGCAGGATGCAATTAGCCCAACTTCCGTTTCACTATTTACAAAAAAACAACTCACACAAAAAGAATACATTAAGTATCGAGTTACAGAAAACTCTCAATTATCTTGGACTTCTGGATATTCCTTATTTAATCTCAAAGAAGTTCTTATTCCTACTCAATTAGTATACTATTCGTATAAGCACAAGAGTGAAGAGGGAATGTTTGGTCCATTAATCAGTACAGGTGCAGCTGGTGGTGGGTCACTATCAGCTGCGATATTAAGAGGTGTATATGAGGTTGTCGAGCGCGATTCGTTTATGATCTTTTATTTGAATAAACTCCCAGGTAAAAAGATAAACTTAACTTCGATTGCAGATAAAAGGGTAAAAAAAGCATTGGAAGTTTGCGGAAGATATAGATTGACCTGGCATGCAATTAATATTACTAGCGATCTTGAAATTCCTGTTATTGTTAGTATTCTAGTTGATGAAACTGGAATAGGATCAGCTGTGTC
>QMKU01000184.1 GCA_003646525.1 Campylobacterota bacterium | reverse complement strand
TCATAGACCAAAACTTTGCACTCTCTTATGCCCTAGAAAATCGCAAGAGAATGATAGAGAATATATGTGGTATTATGAATGAAGTGATGGGTGGTGAGTATAGCTTTGAGCATACAGACGAGAAGAGATTTATCAACCGCAACCATAACCATGCGGAGTATGATAAGGATAGAGGAGAGTGGATACACCGCAAGGGTGCTACACACGCCAAAGAGGGCATGAGAGGTGTCATACCAGCCAATATGCGTGATTGATCATTCATCGTCATAGGCAAAGGGTGCGAAAGCTCTCTGAGTTCATCTTCTCACGGAGCAGGACGCGTCATGAGTCGCAAAAAGGCAAAGAGTATGATAAGCCTAGAGGAGTTTGAAGCATCTATGAAAGGTATCACAGGTACTGTAGATGAGAACACCCTAGATGAATCACCATTTGCCTACAAAGATATATTTGATGTGATGAGACTCCAAGAGGAGCTAGTGGAGGTCGAAGAGCATATCAAGGTACTTATAAATGTCAAGGACAGTAGTAAGAGTTATTTTTAGTAGATTAGGGACAGGGAAACAAACTCCCTCTTCTCCTCCAAACAGAGCAAACCAATTACCGTATATTGAATTTACACTGAGAGATTACCAGAAATCTTATTTACAATTTTACTATCTCCTTCAAATAAGCCTTTTTACCATCCAATCTAGCCCAAAAATTATCTGCAAGATTTTGAAAAGTTTTATTGTCTACTCTTGGGTTCGATACAGCACTCATAAACTTATAATCAATCTTACCATCATTAACCGCTTGAACTCCAGCATCAAAACAGGCTTTTTCTACAATATCTCTCCTATCTTTATATACAGGCTGAGGTAACATCTCTGCTGCTGTTAAAAAGAATTCGCCCATCAAGTGTGCATTCTCATTATGACTATCCCATGCTCTATACATCCCTTTAAGACCATCAAAATTATTGTCAACATCAGGAAATCCACTAGCACTAAATACCACAAAACCCTGCTCGCCTAACTCTGGAAATCTATCAGGGTGTGAAATATGTCCATCTTTTTCATCTATAAGCATATAGGGTTTCAAAACAGGAAGCAATCTATCCATAAAGTTTTTCATAACTCCTGTAACATTAAAAATATAAAGTGGAGATGCAAAAATAACCAAATCAGCACTTCTATACTTCTCTCTAAGCTCCGTCATCACATCTTTATGTACACACTCCCCTGGCATTTTTGTCCAACACATATAACAGCCATCACAATGGTGAATATCAAGTTTTGAAAGCTTATACTCTTCTACCGTAGCCCCAGCACTTTTCGCTCCCTCTGCAAACTTATCTACCATCAGAGTTGTTTTACTTAGTTTTTTATTTCTAGCCCCACCATCAAAGAGAACAATATTTTTAATCTTCTTTGGCTCAAACGATTTATACTCATAATCTTGTTTTCTATCTTTGATACTCTCAATAGTTGCAGATTTATCAAAAAGTTTATCAAAATCCAACATCACAGATGCATTACCAATCATCTCATACTTTTTATCCAAAAAAGCTTTTGTAGCATCAGTCTCACCATTTGTAATATCAAGCCAAAGCTTAGAATCAGCCTGAATAGTGACTGTTGGGTTATCATATAAACCTTTTACAAATTCACATTTTTGATTTTTAATAATCAGATGAGTGGTCTGTGCCTCATCTCCTGCAAGTTCAAATTGGATGACTACATCAATATTCTTGGCTAACTTTTTATTCAATCCATAAGGCATAATTGCAAAAGCATCTTGTAGGGTTTCAAACTTGAATTTAAAGCCTTTATGTTTGATAATATATTTTATCAGAAGTGATAAATTTGATTTTATTTTCATCTTATTTGTCATAAGTGACGGCATACTTACTAATGCTCCAAAAATTAACCTTTTCATAACTTTTCTCCTTTATTTATACAATTATACAATTAAAAGAGATTTTGTCTCCTTCCCATCACTCCTGCGCAATGCCAATGAAATAAGGAATTATCGTAGGGGCAAATCCCTATGTGGTTGCCCTAATTAGGGTAGCCACATAGGGCTACCCTACAAGTTTTATTCAAAAAAAGCTTATTTCATTGGCATTGCGCCCCTGCGTGGGAATGTATACGAGTGATGCAGTAAGCAAAGAGTACTCTCTTTTGTTTGTGTGTTACGACGGAGACCGTCGTAACGAGGAAATTTTAAGTTTGGAGTAGCCTTATCTCAATACTTAGAGAAAGATTTTATTGTATTTATGTTATTATATTGTACTTATGATTTTGATAGGCTCGACACTGTCTGATTCATAAAGAGTAGCAAGTAATGATAGTTTGATGAGGGTAACCTTATAGATGTAACTACGATAATGGAGCAGAAGATGAAAAAGATTATTTTAAGTTTAGTGATGACTGGTTGTGGGATTGGTATGCTCAATGCGGGTTCAAATTGGGAAACAAAATTAGATTTTGGACCTATTCGGGATGTATCTGTAGCACTGTATGATATAGATAATGATGGGAAAGATGAGATATTTATAGGAACGAGCAAGGGTCTGGACAGTAGCCTAAATGAGGTTAGACCCGCAGGATTGATCTGCCTAGAAGATGATGGGAGCGTCAAATGGACACGGACATTTCCTGCTATGGAGTCTGTCGATCCACAAACAGGCATCAAGTACAACACTACATCTGTCACGACTGCACCATTTTTTAGTGATATCAGTGGTGACTTAAATATGGAAATATTGGTTGGTGTGGGCGGAGAAACCATAGGAGAAGCTCCAGGTGTTGTAGGGCAACCAGGAGACAAAGGTGGTGTCTATGCACTTGATAGTCATGGTAATATCATTTGGTTTCATCAAAGTCTCGACACTATTGGTGGTGATGGAAATGCTGGGGATGGCAGACCAGATGGAGTCTATGGCTCCCCCATAGTTTATGACCTTGACAAAGATGGCACTAGAGAAGTAATCTACAATGGATGGGATCAATATACTTGGATTTTGGATGCAAGAACAGGGCAAGAGAAGTTCAAAGTTCATATGCTTGATACAATTTGGTCAACCCCAAGGGTAGCTGACATCAATAATGATAAAAAAGTAGAGATATTGGTCACTGCTGATATCACTTACAATCCAGATGCTGGGACAGAGACGGGAGGTATATTCCATGTTCTCTCTGTAAATGGAGAACAAAATATTGCTGGATTTGACCAGCCTACTGGAGCTGAAAAATATCTCACTCTGAAAGGCAAATGGGAAGATCAGAGTCTTTGGAGTAGTCCAATCACAGGAGATATAGATGGCGATGGCTTTTTAGAAATTGCATACGGTACAGGGAACTATTTTACTGATGGTAGAGGAGAGTATATAAAAGTATGGAACCATGATGGAACAGAAAAATTCAGACTCCCTACACAAGGTAGAACATTCGCTACACCACTATTTGCTGATATAGATAATGATGGAAACCTAGATATTGTGGCTGGAACACTAGGGGGACATATGTATGCTTGGAGTCAGAATGGACAGCAACTCTTTGCTACCTCTATTACACCAAATCCTATTTTTGGATCTCCTATAGCTATAGATATCAACAATGATGGAAACCTAGAGATTATCTATGTTGATGGTGCACAGATAACTATCCTAAATGCTTGGGGTCAACGAGTCAATAATGATCTTGATTATATAGTACAATTTTACAAAGGTTCACCAGCTGTTAAAGATATAGACAATGATGGTCTGCTAGACCTTGTAAGTGGGGGCACAACTTTTGCAAAAGATCAAGCAGTAGTACGCAAATGGAACTTAAATGGAAGTAGTACAAATGCCAGAGTTGCTCGCTATCAATATATAGGCTCAATTAAAAATCTACAAGATTTTACAAAAAGATTTTATCATAAAATCCTAGAGAGAGATGCTGAACCTGCTGGCTTAAACTACTGGACTGATGGACTTGGCACTGGAATCTTAGCAGGAGATGATTTAGCAAAAAACTTCATAGCATCTAGTGAGTTTCAAGCAAGAGCCACAGATAACAAAACATATTTAGATGTTTTATATGCGGCATTTTTCAATAGAGAGCCAGATGTAGATGGATACAACCATTGGATAAATCAACTCAATAGTGGCACGCCTCGCGATGGAGTACTCAATGGGTTTATATACTCTTATGAGTTC
>QMKU01000183.1 GCA_003646525.1 Campylobacterota bacterium | reverse complement strand
CGATTATCTTTGGTTTTGCTACCATTCAGGCAGCTGAAATAAAAAATAGCATGGATGCTATTTTGGCATCAGGTCAGCAGATGTCAAACATGAGAAAAATGCTTGAGACCTATTCTCTCATAGCCACAGAGGTCTCATACAAATCACCAGACAAGAGACTCAAAAAGAGTATCGAAGAGTACGAGGGTGTGCTTAATGATATAGATAAGAACTTGCAAGATGATTATATGAAAGAGAGTGTTAAATTGAGCAGAGAAGCTTGGGCACCAGTCAAAATAGCACTACTTACAGCACTTGAGGATAATGATGCAAAGAGACTAGAAGAAGAGGGTCTTTTTATACACGCTAATATTCGTTCTGTTATTATACAATTGGCAAATATGAAAAAACACCTATTAAAAAAAGAGAATATAGCGGATAGTAAAATGCTAAATGCCTCTATAGAGATAGCCGCATCAGCTAGAAGACTCTCTGCCCACTATATGATGAGGATGTGGGGATTGCCAGACCCGACTATAGAGAAGCACTGGAACAATGGTGTGAAAATATATACAGACTCTATAGCAATACTTAAGGGTTCAAAGTATTATAAAAATCCTGAATTTAAAAAACTCTTAGATGCAACCCATAAGCATCTGAAATATTTTAATACAGTATGGATGTTTGATAATAAATTTGTGCCCGTCATAGTACAAGAAAAAGGGGACAAGGCTTACCATATAGCAAATGACATGAGCAAAATGATCTTGATAGAGATTTTAAAATAATTCATATAGAAGAGAAAGGAGAATAATATGACAATAAATAAAGCACGATTAAGTTCACTCATTGTCATTGTGCCACTTCTTATTATCTTTGTTGTTGGAGTATATTTTATACAAAATATTTGGAGTGGCTATATGCAGACACTCAATCTTCAAAAACACCTTAATAAGACTGAGCTGTATCAGTCACTAGAAGAGTCGGTCAGCAAAGAGATAGTTTGTGCGACCATTATGAGTTCAAACCATAAAACTCTCAAGCAGGAGTGTCAAGAAGACAGAGATGCCACTGATTTGATTGCTAAAGAACTTGAACAGCAATCAAGCCAGATTTTAGTAATTGAGAGAATAAACATGCTCTTCTCTGATTCAAACAAATCTTCGTCATCTAATGAAGTTGATCTTTTTACAGATGACCATATAGTCAATACGCTACAAAATATTCGATACAACATTGATGTTAACGAAAATTTGCGACTATCTATGTTTTTAAATGGAGAGTATCATAGAAAAATTTTATACCCTATCCAGTCATATTGGGATAAGGTTGGTCTATACGGAGCAAATGAAAACAAACCATACTTGACCTTTTTTACGGATATGAGTAAACTCTATACTAATGCTACAAATGAAGAGATACTTGTTGCATACTTTTTGGTAAATGAAGAGTCGTTTCTTTCTGAAGATCTTGCTAAGTGGGATAATTATATCAAACAGTCAGTTGTGCCAGATATCAGTAAATATAATTATATTACACCTATTGCAAACAAACTTGATAAGATTTTTATATCGAAAAATACTGATGATATCATTAGTAGACTTGATAGTATGAGGATTGATATTTTATTGGATTATACTGATGGAAGATATAGTACCACAACTCAGGAGTGGGTTAATATAACTCAAAAAAAGCAGAAACTTTTTGAGGATGCTAAACGAGATACACTCCATTTCTTGTCAGAAAATATAGTAAATAGCGTTCGATATAATGAATCTATACTTTTGGCAAGCATAGCAGCAAGTATACTGAGCCTATTGTTTATATTTATTGTACTTATACGAAATTATATTATCTCAGGAGGTGAGGATAGAGCACTCAAGAAGATGATGGATGAGGTTAATATCCTAACATCAAAAAGTAGAGACGAGATTGTAGGCTCAGGAGGATCTCTTGAAAATCTTTCAGACAAAAAGAAAATCTATGCCTACTTTGGATCTATCATCAAACTACTACAAGAAAAGGAGATGATGGCTGAAGAGGCAAATGTAGCAAAAGATCTCTTCCTTGCAAATATGTCACATGAGATTCGTACACCTCTCAATGGTATTGTTGGATTTACTCAGCTTCTCAAAGATACAAAATTAACTTCAGACCAGAAAGAGTTTGTTGATATTATTGTCAATAGTTCAGACAATCTCCTAAGTATTGTCAATGACATACTGGATTTATCAAAAATAAATGCAAACAAGATGGAGTTGGAGTATATTAGCTTTGATATTTATGATAAAATAGAGTCCTCTGTGGAAACATTTGCTACAAAAGCGGATGACAAGAGAATAGATCTTGGTATCTATATAGATCCAAAGATTCCCTCAAAAGTTTTTGGTGACCCTACTAAACTATCACAGATTTTGATAAACTTAATTAGCAATGCTATAAAGTTCACGCCAATTGATGGTGAGATTGATATGCTTATGGATATAATAGAAGATGAGGAGAAATACATAAGCATAAAATTTGCTGTCAAAGATTCTGGTATTGGAATAAGCAAAGAGAAAAAAGAGAGTATATTCCAAGCATTTTCACAAGAGGACTCTAGTACGAGCAGAAAATATGGTGGTACAGGTCTAGGCTTAACTATCTCAAATAATATTGTGAAGTTTATGGGTGGTGAACTCAGTGTCGACAATACAGAGAGTGGAGGTTCTATTTTCTTCTTTACACTTCGCCTAGAAAAAGATCTCCAAAATATTGAAGAGAAAAATAGTGATGTTGGTAGAGATTATTCAGAGTTCTCTGTAGGGCTTGCTTCTCCTTCACTCTTCATGAGAAATCAATTGAATAGAAATCTAAAAGCATACATTGAACACACTGGTGCTTCGTTCCAGTACAACACTTATGATCAGCTGTTTAATAAAACAAAAGAGATAGACATGCCTAATGTTCTATTTTTGGATCACAAACATACACAAAGATCGGGCGAGCTAGAACAACTTGCTTCTTTGAATATACCCATCATATTGATGACAACTAGAAAGATGAATCAACTTATTGACTTGAGCAAGTATAGCTATGTAAAAACGATACAGAAACCTATCACAAAAAGAAAAATTATGCGTATAATGGATATATGCATACATGGTGACAATGCTCTTGATAACCTTGATGAGGATACCACTCTTCCTATAGGACATTTCAACAGAATAAATGCCTTAGTTGCGGAAGATAATTTAATAAATCAAAAATTGATTTTAATTACTCTGGATAGATTTGGTTTAGATGTAACGCTAGCATCAAATGGTTTGGAGGCATACGAAGCACGAGAAAAAGGTAATTTTGATATTATATTTATGGATATTCAAATGCCTGTTATGAATGGTATAGAAGCTACAAAAAAGATAATAGAGTATGAGAAGAGAGATGGCTTGACTCATGTACCTATCATAGCATTGACGGCCAATGCACTTGAGGGTGATAGAGAAAAGTATATGAAAATTGGCATGGATGGCTATGCCGCTAAGCCACTGGAGTTAATTGAGATTAAAAATATCATAGAGAAGTTCCTGCCTGATAATGTGAGTAATCAAAAAGTTAAGGTAGATAAACCTCAAGAAGTAGAGACGCATGAGCATACCAGCGAGATCAAAGTTGTAAAAGAAAGTGAATCTATAGATGCATCAGAAGCTGAAAACAAGACTATGCTTCTCTATTGTGAATACAAACTTGAAGAACGCATCTATTTTGCAATACTAAAAAGATTTGGATATGAGGTTACCGTGGCAAGTAATGTCAAGGAGTTTTTTGACTTGATAGAGAAACATATCTTTACCCATGCAATGTATGACTATACGCATAGCGACAGCGATCCATGTACAGTTTCGCAGAAAGTTAGAGATGGGGGTGCTATACCTATAGCTCTCATAGGACAAGAAGAAGAGAACGATGTATGCGCTTCGACTATGACTATCAAGAGAGGAGATACCAAAGAGACCATATTAGCAAAAATAGAAGAGGCGAAATAGGTAGGCTTAAGAGAGTTTAGGAGCAGGGACTTATCGTTTGGGAATTATTTCTACTCTATTCCTTAAAGAGCATTTTGAGAAACAGACTAGAGATGATGCTATAATATCTGTACTAAAAGATGGTTATACCCAAGCAAAGATTGCAAAGTTTATTGGTGTCTCTAGGTCTTTGGTTTGCAAGATTG
>QMKU01000182.1 GCA_003646525.1 Campylobacterota bacterium | reverse complement strand
GTAAATGCCAAACTATACGCTGCTGCTGCACCGACTGCGCCTGCTCCAACTATCGCTACTTTTTTTCCTGTCATATATTATTCCTTATTTATTTGTCTCAATTCCAAATGTAAACCCAGCTTTCACTTTCTCAATAAGTACTGGAACCACATCCACATAATCACCCACAATAGCAAAATCTGCATTTGAGAAAATAGTCTCTTTTGCATTATTGTTGATCGCAACAATAGTATCTGACTCTTTCATCCCTGCAATATGCTGAACAGCACCTGAGATACCGATAGCCACATAGACTTTTGGACGCACTGTTTTACCTGTTTGCCCGATCTGTCTAGCATACTCAGAAACACCTTCGTCTACCATCACACGACTCGCTGCCCATTCGGCATTGATGCCCTGCTCTTTGAGTGCCTCTGCCAAGTCTTTGACTAGCTGCATATTATCACTTGTCGTACCTCTACCACCAGCTACAATAATATCCGCTTCAAACAGACCTTGCATTCCACCCTCACCAATCACTGTTTCGATGATCTCAGAGACAAACTCTGATTCATCTAGTTTTGGTGCAAATTTAGAGATCTTACCTTCTCTACTGTCATCTCTCGCGGGCACTTCAAATGTTCCTGCTCTTGCCGTTGAGATCTGAGGACATACAAAACCGATAATAGTAGCCAATTTAGACTCACCATAAGTTGGTCTTCTTGACTCTAAGATAGGTGCATAAATCACTTGCTCTTTGGTCTCTTTGTTTCTGTGCTTGTGCTCACCAATGAGAAGCTGTGTACAGTCTGCTGTTACACCCGAATCTGTTTTCACCCCGATTCTAGGTGCCAATTCACGACCAGCTGTTGTAGCAGCAAAAAGTGCAATTTCAGGATTTCTCTCTTTGATCACTTGTGCAAATATTTCAGAAAATGGTAATATACGATACTCTTGAAGCCTATCATCATCTACTACAATAACCTCATCTGCACCATGCGCGATAAGCTCTTTTGCCAAATCACCAACATCTTTACCGATAATAAGTGTCGTAACAGTAGTTCCCTCTTCAAGAGAGTTTGCCAAATCTCTAGCAGGTGTCAAAAGCTCTAGTGAAGGTCTTGAGATTTCACCTTTTACCACTTCTGCCCAAGTTAAGATACCTGAAGCTCCTTTTCTAAAGTCGATTCGTCTAAGAGTATCATCTGCTTTTTTAGCTTTTTTAGCTTTTTTCTCTTTAACCTCAAGAGTATTTTTTCCCTCTTTCATCTTAGCTAAAAGCGAATCAACCAATTCTACTTCATTATGACCTTCTGCTATCTTGGCAGGAGCTCTCTCACTTTTGATCGTGGCTACTTTAGATACGATGGTGGGACTTCCACCCTCACCTGGAACACCGATCCCAATAAGCTCCGTACCTAGACCAACATCATCGATACTGAACATTTTGATTTCAGATTTTCTAGCTTTCACAGCACCAGAGAGTGTAGATCTTCTTGGATCGACACCTGTTGGGGTGAAACTCATCGCACAAGGGAGAGGAAGGCTCATCATCTGATACCCACCCTCAATGATTCTCTTGGCATGGACTCGTCCATCTACAAAATCAGCTGTCTCAATAAATGTCCCCTGTGGTATACCCATAAATTCAGCCACTTGAGAAGGCACATGCGCTGTATCACCATCACTTGTTTGACGACCAGCAACGATGATGAAATCCTCATCTTTCCCTTTTCCGAAACCCAAATGCTTTAACATATGAGAAATAGCCAACCCAGTAGCATATGTATCAGACCCACCAAGTTTTCTGTCACTCAAAAGATACGCCTCATCATAACCCATCGCCAAAGCATTTTCCAATGATTCAGTAAATGATGGAGGACCCATTGAACATACGATAAGTTTTGCTTCTGGGTATTCACTCTTGATCTGAAGACCAGCTTCCAAACCATATTGACAGTCGATATTAATAATCGACTTTGCTTTTGTTCTATCCATTAAACCATCATCACCCATTCTCATCTCTGATGGCAGTGGCACTTGTTTCATTAAACTAATTATTGTCATATTCTCTCCTTGGGCTTACATGTAATTGTATTCTGGGCCATCACCACCATATGGTGTAGTCCAAGTTATTCCACTGTTAGGTGATTTGATATCACATGTTTTACAGTGTACACAGTTCTCTGAATGAAGTCTTAGTGATTTAGAGCCACTATTTCTATCAGTGTGAAGCTCATAAACCTCTGCTGGACAGAATGCAGCACATGCCAAACCATACTCTTCTATATTTGATGATTGAAACTCTGCCTCATTGTTGACAACCAAGTGTACAGGCTGCACTTCATCATGCATTGCTTTGGAATAGTAGACATCTGTAACCTTATCAAAAGTAAGTTTTTTATCAAAGTCTAATTTCCCAGCGAATCGCTCTGCAAATGGAACACCTTTGAACTCTGAAACTTTTTGCGTAGTCTCATTGTCTGCTTCAACCTCAGGCACAAAGAGACAGGTACCTCCCGTCACTAGCTGAACACCCATCTTTAGTCCGCCAATGATCATGCCATCTTGCATAACGGCTCTCATATTTCTTATGGGGTACATCTCATTGTAGATAGGACTACTATCAACCAACTCTTCATATTTGGAGAGGGCTTTTTTGCTAGTGTCATCTTTCTCAAGAGCCTCAACAGCTGTCTGAGCTGCACAAATACCTGATCGGATAGCCAAGTGAATACCCTTGAGTCTCGCAGTTGTCAAGAAGCCAGCACTATCACCGACGATCATTAGATTGTCATCATAGTACTTCGGCATAGAGTTCCAACCACCCTCAGGCAGAGTTTTGGCACCAAACTCTACGATATTTCCACCTTTTAAAAATTTGGAAATATAAGGGTGTGTTTTCCATATCTGCATCGCAGCATGGGTATCAAAACTTGGATCTTTATAGTCAAGTCCCACAACCAACCCAAGCGCAACTCTATTCTCACTCAACCCATAGATAAATCCACCACCAAACTCAGATTTGTCTTTGAGTGGATATCCAAAGGTGTGATAGACTGCACCTGCTTCGATATTACCTTCTGGTACTTTCCAGATCTCTTTGACACCTAGTGAATAAATTTGTGGAATTTTGCCTGAATCCAAATTAAATCTGTCGATAACTTTTTTAGCAAGACTACCTCGTGTACCCTCTGCCAAAATAGTGATATTGGCTTTGACAATAGTACCCTTTTGGTAGTTCTTCTGCTTGACACCATGATGATCGACTCCAGTATCTTTGGTTTTGACTCCTGCCACTTTACCACTCTCATCATAGAGCATATCATCCACAGCAAATCCAGTATATATCTCTACACCTTTTGCTTCGGCAATACCTGCTAAATATCTACAGACCTGCGCAAGTGAAGCGATATAGTTACCTTCATTGTTCATATATGGCGGATGGAATGGTAGTTCTGTCTCTCCACTATCACTCAATTTCACTGTCACATCAGTAGTGACCTTGGAGTCAAATGGTATCCCATCATACTCCTCTTGTGTCAACAAAGATTTAAATACTTTCGGTCTCATTACTGCACCAGAAAGTATATGTGAGCCAATTGAGCTACCTTTCTCAATGAGCATTATCCTCTTCTCTAGACCTTTTTGCTTGAAACTATTGGCTAGTTCTATTGCCGTAGCAAGACCAGAAGGTCCTCCGCCAACAATCAGCACATCGGTTGAAATAATATCAAGATTATCCATATAAGCACTTCCTATTTTATAAAATTACTTTAACTATAACTTTGACTATTTTATTCCAGTTTTTTTTGATCATCAAAAACCAGAGTGAAAAATTCAATCATAGTGGTAAGTATGAACATAAAATAACTTATTTATATGATATTTCATATTATCATAAAGGTATTTTAAGTATTGCAAAAGAAGATTGTAGATATTAGTAACAACTAGAGAGTATTTAGTATTGATATTAATAATTTATTATTATATTACTCTATTTGTCAGAAAGAATAACTATCTGACGATTTAATTAGGAATATTTAACTTTTAACTATCAAAAAAGTCTAATTCATATAACTTGTCAACCATCTCCTGCACAGAAGCTACAGAGTTTTTAAATCTCTCCTGTTGAAGAGGCTTGAGAGCCATAGTGATCACCTTCTCTGCCCCACCTGCACCGATCATGACAGGTACACCAGAGACGATAT
>QMKU01000181.1 GCA_003646525.1 Campylobacterota bacterium | reverse complement strand
TGCTATGGAGCTGCTCAGTGAAGAAGAGTGGAAAGAGTTTCGTGAAGGAGACAAGGAGATCGGCTGGATGTTCGATACTCCTCCTGCATCCTACCCTGCCGTAGAGTATATTCATCCTAGTGAAGACACGGTACGCAAAAAACTTCCATTTGATATAGATGACAAAACACACTATGATGAGGGGTACTTGACCCCTGCACAGGTAAATTCTATCTTTAGGATTTTACCTGTAGATATTACTTATGTAAATGAAGATGACCAAGTCGTCTTTTATAATAGAGGAGAGGATAGAGTTTTCCCTAGAAGTGCAGGTATTATCGGTCGTGAAGTGAAGTTTTGTCATCCGCCCAAAAGTGTAGATCAAGTCCTTAGGATTCTCGAAGAGTTCAAGGCTGGTACACAAGATTTGGCTGAGTTCTGGATACAGTTCAAAGGCAAGTTCATCCATATCCAATACTTTGCAGTGCGAGATGAAGATAGAACATATCGGGGGGTTATTGAGATGAGTCAGGATGTGAGTCATATACGAGAACTAGAGGGGCAACAGCGTTTACTTGATTGGGACGCATAATGGATGAAGAGATTGAAATAGCGATTGTCGGGGCTGGTGCAAGTGGGTTGATGATAGGATCACTGTTGGGAGAGAAGAGGGCAGTTATCTTTGAGAGTAATAACTTGCCAGGAGCCAAGATACTGATTTCTGGTGGAGGTAAATGCAATATCACCAATGAATGGGTGGAGCCTATACACTATCTGGGTAATCCCTATTTTGTGGATGAAGTTTTGAAAACTTTTGATCAGCATGATTTGCTGGAGTGGCTACAGAGACGAGGTTTGGAGCCTGTCTTGCGCAAGAATCGTCAATATTTTTGTAGTAGGAGTTCCAATCAGCTTCTGGATATTCTCAAAAAAGAGAGCCAAAAACAGACTCTGTCGTCAAACGAAAAAGTAGAAGAGATTCTCAAGAGAGAGGACTATTTTTATATTCAAACGACAAAAAAATCTTACAAAGCAAAAAAAGTGGTTATTGCCTCGGGTGGGTTGAGCTTCTCACTGCTGGGTGCTAATAGTATCGGCTATAGAGTGGCAAAGTCTGTCGGGCATAATATCGTTCGTACAGCACCCGCATTGGTGGGATTTACAGTACAAAAAGAGCAATTTTTCTTCAAATCATTGAGTGGTGTTTCTATGGATGTCGAGATCAAGGTAGGAGATCAGAGTTGTCTTGGTGCACTACTCTTTGCTCACAAGGGGATTAGTGGACCAGCGGTACTGGATGCTTCTCTCTACTGGGACAAAGGAAAGATAGAGATTGATTTTTTACCGGGATGGTATCCTCAAGAACATCAAGATTCCAAAAAGATACTCTCTACCTTGTTGCCGATGCCCAAACGCGTGAGTAAGGCATTTTTGGAACATTTGAAGATACCTGATCGACCTATGAGTCAATTAAAAGTCACAGAAAAAGAAAAACTCTTTAGTTTGAAACAATATACATTTGCACCTGCTGGAACCTTTGGATACAGCAAAGCAGAAGTGACCAAGGGTGGAGTGGATACGGATGAGATAGATTCGAAGAGTATGATGAGTAAAAAGTGTAACGGGCTCTATTTTGCAGGAGAAGTGATCGATGTGACAGGGCGACTGGGCGGCTATAATCTACAGTGGGCGTTCAGTTCTGCCTCTGTTTGTGCCAAAGCCTTATAGATCACTCGTGAAGTATATATGGATATTTTTATTCCTACTCTTAGGAGTAGTCATCGTTTATGAATTGTGGGATCGTAGAGGAGATGGTCTGCAAAGAGAGGAGAGCGGAGAGATGAAAAGTATAGAGTCTGAGATGGCTATTGCCTCGGAAAAAACAGACGAAGAGAAGGCGATTAAAACAGCCACTGAAGTTTCAGAAACAGATCTCACACTTCCTGCTCCTGTGCCACAACTTAGCCTCACAGATCGACTATCACTGCTAAATGCTCATATCGGCGATCCTCTCTTTATACGCATCTTTAAATATACGGCTGAGCTTGAGATTTGGATCAAAGTGGACAAGCAGTATGAACTTCTACAAAACTATGAGATATGCAGACAGTCAGGCTACTTGGGTCCTAAGCTCAAAGAGGGTGATCTGCAGGGACCTGAAGGATTTTATTTTGTCAATAAAAGTAGACTCAATCCCAATAGTAGATTTCATCTCTCTTTCAATCTAGGATACCCCAACAGATATGATAGAGTTCATCATCGAACTGGCAGTGCATTGATGGTGCATGGTGATTGTGTTTCGATAGGCTGTTTTGCGATGACAGATCAGAAGATCGAAGAGATTTACGAGCTGGTCGAAAAAGCACTTGAGAATGGTCAGAAGATTGTACGGGTTCATATTTTTCCTTTTAGAATGACAGAGGCAAAAATGAAACACTATCGTCTGCATAAATGGTTTGACTTTTGGTTAAACTTAAAAGAGGGCTATGACTATTTTGAAGAGCAGGGTATCCCACCCAATGTCGAAGTGGAAAAAAAGAAATATGTTTTTACAGCACCTTAGGAACTACAGATAATACCAAATAACAGATACTTGGAGCAGGGACTTCAGTCCCGTCTGATGGGACTGAAGTCCCTACTCCAAAACGCTTATCGTTTGGTAGTTATTTCTGTTCTATTCCTTAGTCAAAATCCAAACCCAAATCAGTAAGGACAGCTGTAATGGCGTTAAGTTAAGGATTATCGGAAGTGTGCTTTAGCTCCACCTAATGGCTGAGGCTAAAGCCACAGTTCCGTTGGATAAAATATAGCAATCAAAAAAGGTAAACTATGGCACTAGTATTTATATCGCACTCATCACAAGACAAAGAGAGAGTAGATGAAATAGCAAAGATGATTGCCCCTAGTACCAAAAAAACAAACTAACCAAGAAAAACACAAAGCCAAAGGCTTAGCCCGATAAGTCCACTTAAAAGGTTTTGCCAAAGTTTCATTGAAATAGTCAATAAATCTAAATATCTTATCCTTCAAATCTTGCGTAGAAGTAAAACTACCCCTCTTAATCACTTTCTGCATAAGAATCCCAAACCAAATTTCAATCTGATTTAACCAAGAGCAGTGCTTTGGCGTATAGTGAAAAACAATATCATGTTCTGCATTCATAAGATAGGCTTCTCTACTCTTCATTGATTCTAAAATACCTGATTTCCCCTTTACTCCGAGGTCTTGTTCATCACCTATAAGCTTAGCTACAAGGTATACTAAAGTCTCTGATTTGTGAGTATTGAGTTGATCTAAAACAAAATGATATTTTCTATAATCAGGATTATCATTAATGGTATCTTCAATAAAGGAGGCAAAGTCATCCTCTTTTCGTGTATCTCCACAAACAGCATTAACTCCTCCTGTAGTTACATTGAATCCTGCAATTACAGTTTGTGTTCCATATCGTTCATACTCAAACTCTCGTGCTACAGGCTTTCCTTGAGACATTGGTAACTCATCGGAGATTCGCTCTAAGGCTTGAACTCCTGTCATCTCGTCAACACTTATTACTAATTCATCCTCTTTTTGACTTGTTTCGTGATATACCTCACAAATATCATCTATTCTCTCTCGTATAATATCTTCCAAGAGTAACTCATCTGGTTTGGAATTTAACCAATAAATACTTCAATGTGGTTGCAATTCGACTTTTTTTAAAAAGTTGCCAACATGAGTAGGAGATATACTCTCCACAATCCCTTGTTTTATTATCTCTGTTGTCAACGATGAATGACTCCAATGTGTTATTGGCACTCCATGATTTTCAGGTTTTTCACACGCCAATGCCATAATCTTACACCATTGTTCTGCTGTAATAGTTGCAGGTCGTCCTGAACGAGGTCTATCTTCTAATATCTCCTCAATATTTTTGGTTGTACTATTTACCCATCTTTTTGTCCATTTTGTTAGCTCATTCTCATTTATTCCTACATATTTTGCTATTTCACGGTTTGTATACTCTCCACTATTTGCCATTAGTATAATTCTTGCTCTTTTAGCTATATTTTGAGCTGTTGTCTGTTTTCTAATTATTTTTTCCAACTCCTCTTTCTCAGATTCACTTAGTTCTATTTTATATTTTAATGGTCTCATTTTAGTTACCTTATTTTTTTTAATTGTGATTATACACTTTTTTGAGATGAAATGGTTTTATTGGTTAGTTGGTTTTAGTTGTACTAG
>QMKU01000180.1 GCA_003646525.1 Campylobacterota bacterium | reverse complement strand
GCATACTCTATATCAACAAGAGAGACCGCATCCTCAAATATGCTGGTGCCAATACTCCTCTTTTTATCATCAGAGATAATCAATTGGAAAAATTTCGTGCCGGCAGAGACTCTATCGGCTACACCAACCAATCACCAAAGCTCAAATGCAAAGAGCATCTCATCCCTATGTCTGAGTCGATGCAACTCTATATCACCACAGATGGATATTACGATCAAACAGGAGATACAAAAGGATTTGTTATGGGCAAAAAATACTTTACAAATATTTTAATGCAGCACCAACACAAAAATATGGAAGAACAAAAAGAAGCCCTCATCAAAGAGTTTAATCACTATCTACACGATACAGATGTCAAAGATGATATTACAGTGATAGGGCTACAGTTATCTTAGAGCTTACTTGTTAGATTGGCGATACGCTCAGGTTGCTTTTTGCCTTCGATGATAAATCTAAGGGCATTGAGACGGATAAATCCTTCTGCATCTGCTTGATTATAGACTTCATCCTCTTCAAATGTTGAATGCTCTTCAGAATAGAGTGATTCATCCGAACTTCTCCCGATGACGATCACATTGCCTTTGTAAAGCTTGAGCTTGACTTCACCGTTGACCACCTCTTGAGTTGTATCTATAGCAGCCTGCATCATCTTGCGCTCTGGAGACCACCAGAAACCATTATAAATGAGCTTGGCATACTTTGGCATCATCTCATCCTTGAGGTGTGCCTCTTCTCTATCCAGAGTAATAGACTCAATCGCTCTATGTGCTTTGAGCATGATCGTGCCACCTGGAGTCTCATAGCACCCTCTGGCTTTCATTCCGACATATCTATTTTCGACGATATCTATACGACCAATACCATGTTTATTACCATATTTATTGAGAGTTTCAAGGATCGTCGCTGGACTCATCTCATTTCCATTTATCGCGACAGGATCACCAAATTTATAAGTGATACTGATAGTTTCTGCTTCGTCAGGAGCCTCTTCTGGACTCACACTCCACAACCACATATCATCTTCAGGTTCAGCGGCAGGATCTTCGAGTACCATTCCCTCATATGAAATATGCAAAAGATTGGCATCCATAGAGTAGGGAGATTTTTTCCCTTTCTTGTCGATCTCTATGTCGTGTTCCTCTGCATACGCCAAGAGCTTTTCACGGCTGTTTAGATCCCACTCCCTCCAAGGAGCGATGACAGCGATACTAGGGTCAAGTGCCAAATACCCTAACTCGAAACGAACCTGATCATTGCCCTTGCCTGTTGCACCATGTGATACCGCATCAGCACCCGTTTGCTGTGCGATCTCAATCTGCTTTTTGGAAATAAGAGGTCTAGCTATGGAAGTGCCTAGGAGATACTCTCCTTCATAGATTGCGTTGGCTCTGAACATCGGGAATACAAAGTCTTTGACAAACTCCTCTCTGAGATCAAGGATAAATATATTCTCCTCTTTGATTCCAAGGTCAAGTGCTTTTCTCCTCGCAGGCTCCACCTCTTCACCCTGCCCCAAATCCGCCGTGAAAGTTACCACTTCACAGTTGTATTCATCCTGAAGCCATTTGAGGATGATACTCGTATCCAATCCTCCACTATATGCCAATACTGCTTTTTTAATCTCTCTTGTTGCCACTGTAAAACCTTTTATGTAGTAAAATATATTTTACGATTTTACCACATTATTAGTAAAAGATTGAAAACTATTTGAGGATAAAATAAATCAACTATGCTAATTTCTCTTATATTTTGCTATAATCAACTCAATTTACCACGCCCAAAGGACAAACTATGCTACTTGGTGTCAATATTGATCATATCGCTGTACTGAGAGAAGCGCGACAGATCGCTGATCCTGATCCTCTGGATGCTCTGAGTATCGTCAATCGTGCAGGAGCGGATCAGATCACGATCCATTTGCGTGAAGACAGGAGACATATCCGCGACAACGATGCCGAAAATATCGTCAGACTCTCTATGCTTCCCATCAATCTCGAATGTGCTACTGCACCAGAGATCATCAATATCGTGACTGATCTCAAGCCACATCGTGCCACGATCGTTCCAGAGAAACGCGAAGAAGTAACAACCGAGGGAGGACTTGCCGTAACGGGAGAACAAAAAGCATTGCGAAAAGCGATTGATAAGTTCCATAATAATGAGATCGAAGTCTCACTCTTTATCGATCCTACCCAAGAGAGTATCGAGGCTGCTCAAGAGCTAGGTGCTGAGTGGATCGAATTTCACACTGGAAAATATGCAAATATCTATGCTATGCTCTATGGCAACCTCAGCCATACCCCCTATAAGATCCCAGAACTTGATCTTCCTAGAGCTACACTCAAAGAGATGCTACGCAATGAGCTCAAAACACTCCAAAATCTCAGCCATGATGCTGTGGGGATGGGATTGAGAGTTGCAGCAGGTCATGGTCTCAACTATCACAATGTCAAAGAGATCGTAGAGATCGAAACGATCGAAGAGCTCAATATCGGACAATGCATCATTGCACGATCCGTCTATACTGGACTAGAGCAAGCTATCCTAGATATGCGTGCCCTGATGCTACGGTAAGAGATAGGTGAAAATGAAACGCATCGCTGTCTCCATCGGTGATCTAAATGGTATCGGTATTGAATTGGCACTGAGAAATCACAAAGAGATTATAACAGAAGTCACTCCTATCTACTGCATTGATCCCATGATGCTGAAGCAGGCAGCACAAATGCTTGAACTTCCTATTCCTAATGATTTTCACACGACTAAAATAAATTCCGAAACATTTACAATCAAACCTGGAACTATTGATGCGTCAAGCGGTCACTACAGTTATACCTCTTTTGTCAAGGCAGTAGAGATGGCAAAAGATCATCAAGTTGATGCTATTGTCACGCTTCCCATCCACAAAAAAGCTTGGGAGTCTGCCGGAATTCACTACAAAGGTCATACTGATGCCTTGAGAGATTTTTTCAATACAAATGCCATTATGATGCTGGGTTCTCCTAATATGTATGTCGCTCTCTTCACCGAACATATCCCTCTGCGCGAAGTACCAAGCAGCATCAATGAAAAAGAGTTGACAAGATTTTTACTAGATTTCTACCATGCCATAGAGTATCAACCATCGACCATCGACCAGAAAATAGCTGTTTTAGGACTCAATCCCCATGCTGGAGATAGTGGAGTTCTAGGTGATGAAGAGCGCATCATCGAAAAAGCAATCACCAATGCACATCAATCTCTGAAAAAAAAGATTTTTACCGATCCTTTGGTTCCTGATGTAGCCTTCACGCCTCATAGCAGAGATCAATACACATACTATGTAGCAATGTATCACGATCAGGGTCTTACTCCTCTTAAGGCACTCTATTTTGATGAGGGTATCAATATCTCACTCAATCTTCCCATTTTGCGTACATCCGTTGATCACGGCACTGCTTTTGATATCGCTTATTCTGATGCTAAACTCAGCAAACTAAGTTACTTAAATGCGGTGAAATACATCACAAAACCTTAACAAAGAGCCAAACGCACTACTATTTACCCTTCATTAAGCTTTTTAAGTTACAATTAAGACAAGAAAATGGATTAATCCATATTCCTATCAAATGACCTATAAAGGATGTACGATGAACAAACAAATCGTTGGAAGACACTTTGAGCTCACTGAACCCATCAAAGAGTATATAAATGCAAGTATAGACGGCTTAAGTAAATATAACCTCGATATCATCTCAACAACTGTCGTTATCTCAGGTGATACAAGACATGGTAAAAAAGGCTATGAGGTTGAATATATCATCAATCTCAAAGATAAAAATACTATCGTTATCACACAATCAGATAAAGATCTCTATGCAGCATCCGATATCGCAATAGAGAGAACCAAAAAGTCTCTCAGGAGATATGCTGACAAGATCAAAAGTCATAGAATTATGAGCTTTAAAGATCTTGGTGCAGATGCTGAAGCGGTCAGTAGCCTTGAGACAGAAGAGCATGAAATCGTCCCTATGAATCTCGAACTCCACAAGCCAGTAGATTTTGATGAAGCAGCTACTCTACTCAAAGAGGAGAAAAATAGACAATTTATTGTCTTCAACGACAACGAAGGACTTATGAGAGTCATGTACAAAAGAGCTGACGGAAAACTCGGTCTTTATTAATAGAATGGCAGAATAGGTTTAAACTATTTTGCCTTCTTGCTTATCTTTATT
>QMKU01000179.1 GCA_003646525.1 Campylobacterota bacterium | reverse complement strand
TCTACCGATATGGTCGAGCCATAGATCCTATGAAGGTACTCAAGAAAAAAAGCAGCGGTGGCTTCTCATTCACTACTAAAAAAATAGTGGTCAAAGGTGCCAAGAAGAACAGAGTGAGAGTGCTCAAAATGCTCAAAAATCCACCAAATAATTTTAAATGGGACATTATTGAAAAAAATTATACTTTGATTGAAGACAAAAATCATTATATTCAGAACAATAAAAGGTAACCTATGGGAAATAATACAATCCACTTAGAAGAAGCAAAACAACTGCTTGATGCACTATTAGAAAAACCAGAAGGGTTCGAAGAGTATCACGCTATCGAGATTGCCAACATCCTCAAAGAGATATATAGAAAAGAGGGATCCGAGACATATCTCTCCTATGCTCGTATGATTCCCGAAGAGCACTTAGGCGAAGTCCTCCTAGAGCTCCCTGAAGACATCAAGGATGAAGCACTCAATGAACTCTCTGTCAGCAAGCTTGTTGATATTGTTGATGAGCTTGATTCGGATGATGCTGTTGACCTCATGCAGGATATCGAAGATATCGACATTGATAAAGAGAGAGAGATTTTTTCTGGTCTCGATCAGGACGATATTGAAGATATCAAACTTCTCCAAAAATATGAAGAGGATGAAGCCGGCGGACTGATGCAGACGGAACTCTTTTCGGCTCATCTCGATGAACAGATCGGGGAAGCTGTCGAGAGATTAAAAAAACTAAAACGGGAAGAAGATCTTGATAATATCCATCAAGTTTTTATCATTGATAAGTTTGATATATTATTGGGTGTAATCATGTTAGAAGATTTGATCACTTATGATTTTGATAAAAATTTCAGAGTTTATTTCGACAAAACACACAAAATGATACAGACTGTCAAAGCTAGCGATGGTAGCAATAGAGTCGCTAATATCTTTGAAAACTATGACCTCGTCGTGTTGCCTGTTGTTGACAATCAAGGGATCTTGGTTGGTCGTATCACTTCAGATGATGTCTATGATGTCATCGAAGAACGGGCCACAGATCAAATCTACAAAATGGCTGGAGTTGATGATGAGACAGAAGAGGACAAAGATATAGTATCGATCACCAAAAAACGCGCTATTTGGCTGGGAGTCAATCTCCTTACAGCGATACTAGCATCTTTGATCATCGGGATTTTTGATGAGACGATCCAAAAGTATGTTGCTTTGGCTATCTTGATGCCTATCGTTGCATCGATGGGTGGTAATGCAGGTACGCAATCTTTGACGATCATGGTACGACAGATTGCTTTGGGAGAGATGAGCTGGCAAGAGGCCAAAAGCTCCATCCGTCAAGAGATGATCGTAGCATTTCTCAATGGCTTGGTTTTTGCTCTATTGATGGGAGTGATCGCCTATTTTTGGTTTCATGATGCGCGTCTAGGCATTGTTATCGCCATGGCAATGGTCATCAATCTGCTTGCCGCTGGTTTTTTTGGAGCGATCATCCCCCTAGGACTCAAAAAGATCGGAACAGATCCTGCGATTGCTAGCTCAGTGCTTTTGACAACTGTGACGGATGTTTTGGGATTTTTTGCCTTTTTGGGCTTAGCAAAAATAATACTAACATAAATGGAAAATATAATGGAAAATCAAATAGAAAACTTCAGACTTGAACCCTTGGTTGATCCTCACTTCATCCATACCTCTTTGGCAAGCTATAGTCAAAATGGTATCAATAAAGATTGGGAGATTGTCCGAGCACATGACAGCGTCGCAATACTGATCTATCATCACGAACACCAAAGCTTTGTCTTGGTCAAACAGTTTCGTCCAGCAGTCTACCTCAACAACGACGATGGAATGACCATCGAACTTTGTGCTGGTATCGCGGATAAGAAGTTGACTCTATTAGAGATAGCCCATGAAGAGATCGAAGAGGAGTGTGGCTATCTCGTGCCACTAGAAAAGATCCAGAAGATCACCTCATTCTACACCTCTGTCGGTTTCGCAGGAAGCAGACAGATCCTCTACTATGCTGAAATCGATGAGAGTATGAAAGTCTCCCAAGGCGGTGGTGTCGACGGAGAGTTGATCGAAGTGATAGAGATACCACTATCAGAAGCAAAAGCATTAATTTATGATGAAGCCATCGCTAAAACACCAGGATTGATGTTTGCCTTTATGTGGTGGATGGACAAATATATCGGTCAAGACTATCCCCTTCCAACTTTGTAAAAATACATTGCTTCAACACTCCACTCCTGATCTTGGGGTGAGGAGACAAACTGCAATATCAATGAAACAGGATTATTTACCCTTTGAAATTTTTCCCTAGGAATAGAATTAAGGAATCTCCCAAAGTTCCTGCTCCAAGTACCTATTTTTTGGTATTATTAAATCGGTACTCCTTGGACTACCTGACTAGAAGATCATCCCATCTACTGGAGAACTTGCCGTAGCAAATGGTCGCTTTGGAATCCTTCCAGCCAAATAACTCATACGACCTGCGATCACCGCATGCTTCATCGCTTCTGCCATCATCATCGGGTTATCTGCTTGGGCAATAGCTGTATTTGTGAGGAGAGCATCAGCTCCCAATTCCATAGCAGCAGCAGCATCACTAGCGCAACCGATCCCTGCATCTACGATCACTGGTACACTTACAGCTTCCCGAACGAAGAGAACATTGAATCTGTTTTGTACACCTAGTCCTGAACCAATAGGCGCAGCTAGTGGCATGACAGCATGGGCACCTGCATCTTCAAGTCGCTTGGCGATGATCGGGTCATCATTGGTGTATGCCATGATCGTAAAGCCCTCCTTGGAGAGTACTTCACATGCTTTGATCGTCTCTATGACATCAGGATAGAGTGTCTTTTTGGTATCACCGATCACTTCAAGTTTGATGAGGTCGATACCTGTTGCTTCTCTCGTGAGTCTGAAGAGTGTGATCGCCTCTTCTGCTGTCACACATCCTGCTGAGTTGGGGAGGAATTTGACATTGGTATCTTTAAAATAATCCATTAAGTTCTCTTCTTCTGGATTGGTGATATTGAGTCGTCGTACCGCTACCGTGATCAATTCACTTCCACTCGCGAGTGTCGCGTCTAGTGTTGTTTGAAAACTATCATATTTTCCTGATCCCACGATCAATCTGCTGCCTAGTTCATATTTACCTATTTTTAATATTTCGCTCATTTTTTTCCTTTTAAAGTCTCATTCCCACGCTTTCGTGCAATGCCAATGAAATAAGCACGGTAGAGGTCATGTGTTGCAAAATCAACTCACGAAGTGGGTGGATTTTCAACACTTGACCTCGGTTGTAGCATAGCCTTGTTTTAGCCGAGGTCAGGTGATTCATGATGCATTCGCTACGCTTCACGCATCACAAATCACCAGACCCCTAACATCTCTTTAAATTCCTTATTTCATTGGCATTGCGTTTTCGCGTATAAACGAGATATATTTATGACTTATATCACACCCTAACTTAAAGCTGCTCTAATTCCCTCTGCCAAAACAATTTTTTCAATGGTTTTAATCTTCCTCTCGTATGCCTCAAAGCTCAAACTCTCCTTTGAGACCTCTTTTTGCATGATCACCTCTCCTCCATCGAGTTCAGAGCTGACCCAATGCACACTTGCACCACCTGTTGGAAATGCATCTTCATAACTCTTTTCGATTGCCTGAAGCCCTTTATGTCTCGGAAGTAGAGAGGGGTGTAGATTGATAGCCTTTATTCTATCAGTAAAAACTGATGTCAAAATACGCATAAATCCAGCAAGCACCGTCAGGTCAGGTTGATAAATTTGCAGTTCTCTTGTAACTATATCGTCATAAGACTCTCTGTTCTCATAGTTTTTGGGTTCTATGATTTTGCAGGGTACCCCGTAGGACTCAGCGATCTCTATCCCCTTTGCTTGAGGATTATTTGTCAGAGTGAGTACAACTTCGAGTTCTTTGCCGTGCAAATACTCTAATATATACGCCATATTGGTACCAGTCCCACTAAATAGTATAGCAATTTTTGGAAGATTATTTTTCATAGGCACATTGTTACATAAAAGAAATAAGAGTGTGTTGTAAGCATTCAAAATTACGGGTCAAATTACGGGTCAGTCGTAGCCTGTCGAAAAATAGCCCATTTACTCTATATCTAATTTCCTATTTTTGGATTGTGCAGAATGGTAGGGGTCTGGTGATTTGTGATGCGTGAAGCGTAGCGAATGCATCATGAATCACCTGACCT
>QMKU01000178.1 GCA_003646525.1 Campylobacterota bacterium | reverse complement strand
TTATCATTGTTCCACTTGAAGAGTATGCTTAAGCCCATATCAAAGAGAGAGAGAAGTGCCTCTTGCTCCTTTGTCTTGCTGGTCAAGAGAGCGTCTATATTTTTTCGCTCCTCTATCTCTAGCATAAGTGATACAGAGTGTACTATCGCCTTGGAGAGGCCGATCTCATCTTCTGACCATGTCCTGAGGCTATCTGCCTGCTCACTGCATATAACACCAACAACTCTACCCTCTCGCTTGATCGGGATATTAAGCATAGATTTTATATTGAGTGGCTTGAGATAATCCTCATAAAGCTCCTTAGTAGTTTCACTCATATCTGTATCTATTATATTTATGATTTTACCACTATCTAACACTTCAAAATAGTAACTATAATCCTCTGACTTGAGACTTGGACATTGCTTGTGACATCTCTCTTTTAGTATATAGGTATTTTGACAATCCAAGAGAGTTCTGTCATCGTTGTAGAGCCACACTCCTACACGAGATATATTGAGTGTTTGGGATAGTACCTCGGTTAATTTATCAAAAATACTCTGTATATCACTATATCCATCTTGCACTCCTATAGCATCTATTAGCTCTACCATCTGTGTTAGTTTTAACTGCTGGGCTATCTGCATATCTTTGTATATATTTTTTTTGACCTCTTCTTCTATCTTGATCTCAAGATTAGTATTGATCTCCTCCAACTCTTTGGATGTTTGTGATATTAGATGTGAAAATGCTTGTGGTGTTATATTATCTCTGTTTTTATTATCAAGCGCTATAGGTTTGGATCTATTATTGGTTACTCCTTTCATGTTGCTCTCACTTAAACCTAAGATCGTCATAGTTTGGTTTAGAAGTTGATGAGATGATGAATGAGTATCTGAGTAGAATTCACCATAAGTAAAGAACCCAGAGACACTAGAGATACTACTTAGGGGAGCTAGCTCTTCATCAATAGCATCTCTAAATAGATTTTTTCTAGCCATACATGAGTAGACAAATATTGATTCAATATTATAGCCATAGATATCACTATAGATAGCATTTCCACAATCTACAATAGCTTCAATATTCCCATAACCGAAGGTTATCTGATCTCCAACATTTAGATTTCCTGCGAACACCAAAGAGCCATCGCTATTTTTATGGAAAATAGCTCTAGGGATACTTAAGCCATTTCGCTTGACTATCAGTGGAAACTTTATACCAGCTATAGGAAGCATCTCTGCGATATTATCTCCTAAATATTTAGCATATATATCTACAGCATCTACACCATCGATCTCATAGACTACATTTTTGATTGCTTTTGTGATAGTCATCGTCTTGCCTATATTTTCCCAACCAAAGCTCGCCTTGGTCAATACCTCAAGAACTTCACTGTAGAGCAGTGCTATAACTACACCACTCTTGACAATCCCATCTTGTGTAAAAACAGTAGTATTGATGAACTTGGCATTATCCCCTGCCAATCCACCAGCGACTATAAGATCTCTATCATAATCATCAAAAGCATTTATATACTCCTCTCCATTGATGAGCAGACCATCAGCAAAGCTTATGGCTACCTTTGGGGTCTGCTGAGGATCGAACTGTGCTATGAGGTTCTTGGCAGTCTGGTAACTGTCACTCTCTAACTCGACCCAATAAGTAGATATGGTTGTATGATCAAATAGAGAAAAAGATAGTATAGTCGTATCACTATATGCTCTACCTTCCAAGATCTCTCCACTGGTAGTAGAACCTATGATTTTGATATGTGGTATTAGTGTTTTGATAGTAGATATCAAGTTTTCTATGAATTCAACTTCACAATTACCTGTAAAGATCTGTAACAGTATATCACTATGTTTAGCTATCATATGCTCATTTATAAATACTTCCAAATCTCCATCACTGCTATACTTTGTATCGAGAGTCTTCATATATAGTATCCCTGTACTTACTGTTTTGTCCATAATTATACTATATAAATCTAATAACACCTCGGTATGACAGTATTAATGTGATCAAATCTCTCTTTGTGGTTGAATGATATACTACTTACTTATGATTTCGTAGATTTGGTATCACCAAACAATTAACGCTATGCTGACTGTGTGTTGTTCGGCAGTGCCAAACTTACGCATAAAAAGCTTATTTCATTGGCATTGGGGATAGTGCTTGAGCTTTTGAGCGGTTTTTGGCTAAGGTGTTGTTATACAATAAATATTTTAAAGGTATAATGTATGAAGATTGGTATCATTGGGCTGGGACTTATGGGGGGATCTTTGGGGATTGCACTCAAGTCTTGCGACTCTGCTCGTCAAATCATTGGTTTTGATCACAATGCAGGACACTGTACTCAGGCGTTGGAGTTGGAGCTTGTTGAGCAAATAGCCCAATCACTTGATGAGATTAAGTCTTGTGATGTTATTTTCCTGAGTATTCCTGTTGGTGGAATTATCGCTGTGATGCAGGATATGAAAGATATTCCACCCAACTGTACAATTATAGATATGGGGAGCACAAAAGAGAAGATAGTCTCTTCTATACCTCAAGAGATCAGGAAAAATTTTGTCGCCTCTCATCCTATGACTGGCACGGAAAAGTTTGGACCAACTGCCGCGATCAAGGATCTTTATGAGGATCAAGTTGTTGTACTTTGTAACTTGGAAGAGAGTGGCAGTCATCAGCAGAAAACGGCATCCACACTTTATCGGGAGATTGGAATGAATCTGGTTTTCATGGGAGCCAAAGAGCATGATCGTCATGCTGCCTTCATTTCTCATATGCCACATGCACTCAGTTATGCACTTGCCAACACAGTAATGATGCAGGAAGATCCCAAAAGTATCACTGCTCTTGCGGGTGGGGGTTTCAGGGATATGAGTCGTATCGCCAAGAGTTCACCGCATATGTGGGAAGATATCTTTCGTCAAAACAAAAGAAATCTCCTCGAAGCTCTCAACCATTTCAACACTGAGTTGAAGCGATGTCAGGAGATGGTAGAGCACGAAGAGTGGGATGAACTCAACCAATGGATGCAAGATGCCAACAAACTACACGATATTTTATAGGGAAGCTCCAAGCTAGGAATAGAATTAAAACAACTACCAAAGTTAAATATTTAGGAGCAGCGCAGGAGTGATGGGGACTAGATTGAGTAATATAGATGATCGATATTTTGAAATTAGAAGATTTTATGATATAATAACACTAGTTGGGGCAGGTAGAGAGCGTCAACTCTCTACCTGCTTTTAGTATGCTTTTGTTGCTAAAATTAACAGCAAAAGAATAACAATTATTATCTGTAGTAACATTGTTACATCCTTTATTAAAGGCTAACCCTGTCCCACCTCACAATGTAAACTCCACAAATAATCGCCCAACTAGGTATGAGAGTATAGCAGAAAATTGATTGGGTTTCTTCACAATCGATACCTGAAAGTTGCGATCACTTCAGTAGGTTTCCCTACCACTTTATTTATCATGTTGTTGAGATACTCTCGATCTTTTTTTTGAAGCTTGTCACTGACGATCACTTCACACCAGACTTCGGCACTCTCTCCTCTAGGACGGTACTCGATTTTGCTTAGGTAGACTTGGGTGTGATTGATGTCAAATTTCAGCAATGAGAGGGATTTTTGAATATCTGATTTTTCTTTCATAGCTTCAAAAGAGTGATAGAGTGGGATAGTGACTAGTGCCGTGATGATCGTCCAGATCACGATCCCCTTTTTGGCAACATGGATGGGCGCATAACCTAGTATCATAAATGTAATCGCACCTGCAAGTACAATTCCGATCAGGTTGGTTGCAAAAAGTAGGAGAGCTTGGATAGACATAGACCAGTCAACCCAACCCAACCCAATACCTGAAACTGCCAAGGGTGGCACCAATGCCACGGCGATTGCTACTCCTGCGAGTGAAGATAAAATCTTCTCATCATTCTTGACATAAGCAGCAGCTACACCAGAGAGCATCGCGACAAATAGATCGAGCAGTGTAGGAGAGAGGCGAGAAGCCATCTCGTCACTCAGTTCTCCTATCGGTGTCACATAAGCGATTGTCATAGCAGTCAGGAGAACAATCAAAGTACCGATAGTGATCGTCTTCATAGCATTTTTGGAAAGTGTTTCGTCCTGTCGCAGAACTCCCATACTCAAACTCACGATTGGCTGCATCAAGGGAGCCAAAAGCATAGCACCAATGATCACAGAACTTGAGCCGATGAATAGACCGAATGTGGCGATCATCG
>QMKU01000177.1 GCA_003646525.1 Campylobacterota bacterium | reverse complement strand
AGTGAAAGCCAATGCGATCACCATCCCCATAGAAGCCATAGCATGGGCTCTCTCATCTTCCCTGACATGGTCACTGATCATTGCGATGATGACGGAACCGATCGCACCAGCACCCTGAAGGAATCGACCTAAAAGAAGTATATAGATATCGTCAGCCATAGCAGCGACAATGGAACCAAATGCAAAGATCAATAATCCGATCAGGATTGATTTCTTGCGACCGATTTTATCACTGAGTACACCGAAAGGAACTTGAAGTGCCGCCTGTGTCAATGCATAACCCCCCACTGCCAATCCCATAAGCATAGGGGTCGCCCCAGGAAGATCACTAGCATAAGCCGAGAGTACAGCCATAACGACAAAGAGTCCAAAAAATCTCATTCCAATAATAAGGCTTAAGTGCCAAGTTTTACCGATAATATCTTTCAAAAATAATTCCTTTTTATGATGTTTTGGATAAAATTAGCGGATTATAGTCCTATATGGTTAAAAAAAGGTTAAGAAAATGCAATTAGTATTGGCGAGCTCCAACAAAGGCAAGGTGAAAGAGTTTACACAGATGTGCGAAGAGGAGATCATTCCATTCAGTGCCATTGTCGAACCATTTGAGATTATCGAGGATGGATCGACATTTGCCGAAAATGCACTGATCAAAGCCCGAACTATTTATGAAAAAATAGGTGGTGACACTCTGGTGATCTCAGATGATAGTGGTATTTCAGTACCACTATTGGGTGGTGAGCCAGGTATTTATAGTGCTAGATATGCTGGAGAAGATGCGACAGACAAAGATAATCTTGCCAAACTCATCAGAGAGATTCAAGCAAAGGGGATGCATCAAACACCAGCACACTATACAGCTGCCATCGCTATCGTGAGTAGATACGGTGAGTTTGTTGTACATGGCTGGATGTATGGTGATGTGATCGATGAAAAAAGGGGCTGGAAAGGATTTGGTTATGATCCTATCTTTATCCCAGAGGGGTATGATCAGACACTCGGAGAACTTGATGGAGAGGTCAAAGCTGAGATTTCACATCGAGGGAAAGCCCTCAAGATAGCGAAACCTATTATGCAAATGTTACTGAAAAAAGGGTAAAAAATGGAAAATAGAAAAGTGCTCAAAAAACAATTTATGGATGATTTGCAAAAAATTTATGATGAGCTACAAAAGAGACAAGCAACGCTAAATGATTATTATACTCTAACCCATGGAGAGAATAAAGAGGCTGAACGAGTTGTCAGCTCTTTCTTGTCCGATCTGGAGATGGAACGAAATGATGAAAATGACATGGCAGCACTGACACGCATTGTCAGTCTCAGAGAAGATGCCTTGGAGCAGGTTTTGCAAAAGATAGGCTTGAAGGAAGAAGAGATCATCGCCAAAAAAGAAGCGGCCTATCTTTTTGTCAGTCGTTTACATCTTGTCCGACACACTTCATTGCTCTCGTGGATTGGAGAGCATCAGCTACTCAATTCATTTTACCGTACACTGATCGCAGGTGTCGATGTCGTAGGTCAAGCGATGAGTGGCTGGCAAAGTGTCTGGACGGCACATATCATCCATGGGGTCAATCGTGAACTCTATCAGAGTTTCAATGGCGACGAGGAGAGAATCTTTGAAAAACTACAAAGAGAAGGGCTGTATGATCTGGATGAAAATGGATGTGTCGGTGATCGCTGTTACTCTGTTTTGCATAGAGACAGAGAAGGGGAATATCATAAACTCTCCTATGCCCAAGCCTTCTCTCTGGAGGTAAGCGAAGTCACCAAGGCTCTTAATGCATTCATCTCAACACTTGAGATGGAAGAGGATATTGTATTCAATCAAAAAGAGCAATGGATCGCTTACCTACTCGCTATGAAAATAGCCTTTGAACATACTAAGCCTGATGAACTCATCCAATACTGGGCAGATGTAGATCGTGCTTGGATGGCGGTCACCACACCGATTCAGATCGGGCATCCTCTGGAATATTATGAAGATCACTATCGCAAAGCAGTAGCACTAGAATGGGATTTGCGCATTGTCAATCCTGCACTACAAGAGAGCTCCGATACCAGATCCAACATCAAAGCATTCGCGGCGAAACTAGCTGAGACGATCGGTGGCAATGCACCTCAAGTCATTGCCAATAACTTAATACAAGTAGAGGGGACACAACTCTACATAGGACAACCAGCACTTTACTATGGAGCAGAGTTCAATGGACTCTTCTCTGCACAAGTAGTACCCAACGACGAGACAGTCTCCACTGAGCTAGGGAAAAAGATCTTTGCCTATGCAGATTTTGTCATGGCATCCAAAATAGGCAAGCCAGTGATGCGGTTGAGTGTCGAAACGATGGGAGACTCTTTTGTCAAAAAACAGAGAAAGTTAATCAAAGAGGAGCCAAAACTCTGGCACAAGATCTATGATATTTCAACGATTGGTCATGAGTTTGGTCATATTCTCTGGATAGAAAACGATACAGAGAGCCAGATGAACACCACGGGTCAATTTAAAAATATAGAAGAGTTCAAGGCAACGGCAGGTGGATTGATGGCATTCTTTGAAAATGAAGAGTCTCAATTGAAAAAACACATCATTGATGATCTAGTATCACGAGCAGTCGGTCTGATGGCATGGCGAGAAGTCGGTGAAGTGTTACCTTATTACTGTGAAGGGTTGATCCATCTTGATCTACTCTTTGAGAGTGGCGTGATTAGCTATTACCATACGATACAGATCGATTATAGTCGTTACAATATGATGAAAGCCTATTATCAGGCAGCTTATCAAAACTTGGCATCACACTATCTTCGCAAAGAGGATGCAGGTAGTTATCTGTATCGATACATAACAAAAGAAGGAGGGGTATATCTACCCAAGGATGAATTGGTACGAGAGTTTGTAGAACATTATTATAGTCGATACCAAGAGATTGGACAGGAAACAGTGGTGCTCTAGGAGCATCTACAACAAGAATCAATCACTTATTTGTTATTATTATTCTGATATACTATATTTTTTATCCCGATTTCAAGAAGTGTACGAGAGCAAAACGATCCTTATAGATAGTTTTATTTTGGGTACTCATTCAACACAAAGGCGAAATAACACACAATGGATTTACTAATTCTATATTTTTCATTAGCTGTGGTGATATCATTCATCTGTTCTGTTTTAGAGTCTGTTCTACTCTCAGTAAATATGGCATACATATCAGTACTTGAAAAAAATAGCCCACGAACAGGAGCACTCCTAAGAGCTCAAAAGATGGGCATCAACAAATCAATTGCATCTATTTTGATCTTAAATACTATTGCAAATACACTTGGCGCAGCAGCTGTCGGTGCACAGGCAGAGAGTATTTACGGTACGGGTGCTGTATTTTATGTCTCTATCATACTCACCTTTGCGATTTTGTTTTTGTCAGAGATCATCCCCAAGACGATTGGTGCAACTCACTGGAAGTCCTTGGCACCTCTCGCCACCTATACGATAAGGTTTTTTGTCTGGATCACATACCCTATCATATTGATGACACTTTTTGTAACAAATCGCATCAGTAAAGATGAACATTTGAGCCTCAGTAAAGCTGAACTCATAGAGAGTACGCTTATGAGTGAAGATGAAGGTGTACTCGATGAGAAAGAGTCTGATGTTATAGAAAATATTTTGTTACTAGATAGGATAAGAGTTCAAGAGATACTCACCCCTAGAATGGTAGTGTTTGGTCTGGACGGCAATCGAACCATCAAGGATATAGTAGAGAATGAAGAGGATATCTTCAAATTCTCAAGAGTACCTGTATTTGATGGAGATGTTGAAAATATCACTGGCATGGTAATGACAAAGAGAATCTTCAAAAAAGCACTTACCGATGATAGTATGACCTTAAAAAGTATCCAAAAGGTTATCTTCAAAGTCAATGAGAATATCCCTGTTTCGATGGCACTTGACCTATTTATTAAGAAAAAAGAGCATATGTTCCTAGTACTAGATAGCTACGACCAGACAGAAGGTATCGTGACCCTCGAAGATTGTGTCGAGACTATATTGGGCGTTGAAATTGTCGATGAGAGTGACAGTGATGCCGATATGAGGGAAGTAGCAAAGCTTAAAATGCGTATGAAGCGTAGAAAAGAGAGCAAGAAAAAACTCTAGTACTGCTCACACTAATGCCAATGAATTAAGCAGGGTGGGGGTCATGTGTTGCAAAATCAACTCACGAAGTGGGTGGATGTTTTATTTGATGTGGT
>QMKU01000176.1 GCA_003646525.1 Campylobacterota bacterium | reverse complement strand
TTAGTAATATCAGTGAAATAACCCACCATCCCTATAGGCTTACTGTTTTCATCTCTCAGTAGTGAAAATGATAAACTGACATATACCATATCTTTGGATTCTTTAACCAAGCGTACAGTTGAATGATGTTCTCCTTTTTGCATCAGAATTTCAATATTTTTACCTAGTGATTCAAAATCCTCTTCTAAGTATATCATTGTAATATGTTGACCTATGGCTTTATCAGCTTTGTAGCCCAAAAGAACCTCTGATCCACTATTCCAACTTGTAATGATTCCATCAAGATCAGTAGATATGACCGAATCATTGATCTGTTCAATTATCTGTGCTTGGTGGGAGTATTTGAGTTGCAACTCTTTCTCTTCTGTGATATCAGTATCTGTACCGATAATGCGTATCGCTTGATCATTCTGATCATATAGTATCAGTCCTCTACCCAAGATCCAAACCAAGTGTCCATCTTTATGTTTTAGTCTATGTATGCTTTCAAAATATTTTTTTTTCTCTAGTTTAGTTTGCCTGAGTAGAGAGATAGCATCTTTTTTATCTGATTTATATATTCGTTGTTTCCATGTTGAGAGGGTATTTGGTAACTCTTCATTGGTAAATCCAAGCATCTCTTTCCAACTAGGAGAGAGATAACAACTATTGTCAATGAGGTTCCAATCCAAAACAGATATTTTACTTCCAGTAAAAGCCAACTCGATCCGTTGTCTAAGGATAAGGTTTTCATTGTAGACTATTTGTAGTTTGTTATGTTCTCTTCTCAAGATATACTGGCGGTAGAGCATGCCTATAATTATCAATAGAGTGACTGCTATCAACTCTTTCATCGATGAATAATCAACTTTTGTTACATTTTCTACCTTGGTCCACTTGGATAAAATTTGCTCTTTTGTTATCGCATCGATCGATAAAACTGCTTTTTCAAATATTTCATTCAGGATGGGTTCATCACTTCTCGTAGCAACCCTATAGGGGATCCTGCTCTCTAAACGCCCTGAAATGTGAACTCTTCCCCCAAAGTTTTTTCGTATCTCGTAAGTAATCGATGCCAGATTGTCAATGTAGCAGAAAATTTCACCTTTTTCGACACGCCTCAATCCATCATTGCCAGATTCAACTTCAACAATTTTTATATTTGGGTATTTTTGCTTCAAGAAAAACCCTATCGAATACCCTCTGGTGACACCTATCTTTTTATCCAGAATTTGACTGATATTTTCAACAAACAGCTCTCTGCTTAGCGTTGCTATGACAATGGGGACATCTATATAAGGTGATGTAAAATTCAGATATTTTTCTCTCTCTCGGGTGTGATGGAGGTGATGGAAAATATATCGCAAGCTCTGGACTTGCCTTTTTCTATAGATTCGACCCATGTTTTTGTTGGTATTAAAATGATAGGTGTATCTATTTGTTGGCTGATCATCTGCATATAATCAGCTACTATCCCGATATGTTTTCCGTTTTCTATCATCTCAAATGGCATCCAATCGGGATCAACACACATCTTGATCTCCTGCTTTTGTTTCAAGTATGCTTTTTCATCTTTTGTGAGAGTTATAGCAAAACTATTCTCTTTTTGAAAGATAAATGCATCTATATCGACAGGCTCTGTAATAAGCCCTAAGACCTTGTAGATGGTATAAGTTTGTTTGACTCTCTCTATATCAATTACCCCAAAGGAGTCTGTTGATAGATATGCCAGTTTTTTAAGTTCCTGTGCCTCGTAGATCAGAGCCTCTCTAGTTTTATTTCTGCTATTATACTTCTCCAAAATCAAATCAACTGTCTCATCAATATGTGAAAACGCATATTCCCAGCCTCTCAAAGATGCCTCTTTGAAAGCAATGGTTCGTTGCTTATGTTGCTCCAGCTCATCTTGGCTTGTAAATAAAATATCATTGTAAAAATCAAAACCGAAATCCTTCGGATCAAATTTTACTAGTTCTAGACCCTTTTTCTCTAATGCATAAATTTGATTTGTTGTATATGCTGAGATGATATCTGTACGGTTTTCAATCAAGCTCTCCATTTTATTTGATTCTATTTGTACTTTTACATCATCAAAACCTATCTTTTGTGAAATCATCATCGCATAGATAGATCCCAAATTTTCATGGCTCGTAAATGTTATGCGTTTATCCCTAAAATCCTTAACTGATTGTATGTTGGATGATTTTTTGGCGACCATTATCAGGGGTGATGACTGCAAGATGGCTGCTAATGCCACGACTTTTTCTCCCCTCGACCTGTTTAGTAGCAGTGACATTCTGCCTGTAGCATAATTTGCTTTTTTTGAGAGTACCTGGTCAACTGGATCAACATTTAATTTAAATTTTTTGATCTCAGCATCAAGTCCAGACTCTCTATAAAAGCCTCTCTCTTTTGCCATATAATAGCCTGCAAACTGAAACTGGTGATGCCATTGGAGTTGTAGTATTACTTTTTCAAGGTTTTGTGAAGAGTAGAGATGTGCGAGTATTGCTAACCATAAAATCAGATATTTCATACAAAACTCCTCACAATATACTAAAACAGTATTACAATCACCAAGCCATCTTACTATTTATATCTTTTAAGTTAGCCTAATATTAATTATACTATTTTTAGGGTAAAAAGTAAAGTTTCAAAGTGACCTGTCCCTATCGGTATGATAAATCATCGCACTTATTAATCATTAATTGATATAATATGATTAATTGACTACACCAGAAGATATTCAAGAAGAGGTAGAGTATTGGGTTACGAAATAACCAAATATAGTGTATAATCTTATACTACAAAAAGGAATTATTGTGAAAAAAAATATAGAGACTATCGATGGAAATGAAGCTGTAGCTCGTGTAGCTTATAAACTAAATGAAATCATCGCTATATATCCTATCACGCCAGCATCTGTTATGGGCGAACTTAGTGATATCTATGCTACGAATGGGGAGAAAAATATATTTGGAACAGTTCCAGATGTGATGGAGATGCAGAGTGAGGGTGGTGCTAGTGGTACTATACACGGTGCACTTCAAAGCGGTTCATCGACGACTACCTTTACCGCTTCACAGGGTCTACTGCTGATGATCCCAAATATGTACAAGATAGCAGGTGAACTGACACCTACAGTCTTCCATGTAGCTGCCAGATCTCTAGCTGCACAGGCTCTATCTATATTTGCAGATCATAGTGATGTGATGTCAGTGCGTCAGACAGGTTTTGCTATATTAGGTTCCAACTCAGTACAAGAGGCACATGATTTTGCCCTGATAGCTCAGTCTGCTACACTCAAGACACGCATACCTTTTTTACATTTTTTTGATGGATTTAGGACTTCACATGAGGTCAAGAAGATCGAGATGCTAAATGAAGATACTATGAGAGCTATGATAGATCATGATCTTGTCATAGAACATAGAGAGCGTGCATTGACACCTGATCATCCATTTATCAGAGGTACATCACAAAATCCTGATCTTTACTTTCAGGGTAGAGAGAGTGTCAACAGCTACTATGACAAGACACCTGATCTCGTCCAAGAGACTATGGATAAGTTCTATGGATTGACAGGGCGGAGCTATCGTCTATTTGACTATGTTGGTTGCAAGGATGCAGAGAGGATCATCATCATCATGGGTTCTGGCTCAGAGGCAGTCGAAGAGAGTGTAGAGTATCTCAACAAACTAAACGAGAAAGTAGGTCTAGTAAAAGTAAGACTCTATAGACCATTTTCTATAAAACACTTCATAGATATACTACCCAAAAGTACCAAGTCTATAGCTGTCCTAGATCGTACCAAAGAGCCTGGATCATTGGGTGAACCACTATATTTAGATATAGTCTCTGCTCTGAATGAATCAAGAGAAGATAATGCTCTTGGCTTTGAGATGCCTCATGTCATCGGTGGTAGATATGGTCTATCCTCCAAAGAGTTCACGCCAGGTATGATCAAAGCCATCTTTGATGAATTGACAAAGCAGAAACCAAAAAACCACTTTACTATCGGTATATATGATGATGTTACAGGCTCTTCACTCAAGTGGGATGAACATTTTGTCATACCCAACAGAGATATATTTCAAGCTATATTTTTTGGATTAGGTTCCGATGGAACAGTAGGAGCCAACAAAAACTCTATCAAGATCATAGGCTCTCAAACTGATAACTATGTCCAAGGTTATTTTGTATATGATTCGAAAAAATCAGGCTCTATGACCACTTCACATCTTCGCTTTGGCTTGGAGCCTATTCATTCAACCTATCTGATAGA
>QMKU01000175.1 GCA_003646525.1 Campylobacterota bacterium | reverse complement strand
AGAGGTGGTGGATATAGATGGCTATAGTGTAGATAAGTTCCCATCTGATTTTGGTAGAGAGCTAATAGACAAAATAGCTAGAGCAGAACACAATAGATGGAATGCATTTCACTATCTAGGTGGATGGAGTTACAATGAAAAGAGAGAGGATAGAGCCAAAGAGCATGATTGTCTCATACCTATTGAGGAATTCGAGACCGATGATCTCAAAGATACCTATAAATATGATTTGGCTTCTGTTTATTATATACCTGTTTATTTGGCTAAGAGTGGGTATGGGGTGGTGGAGTGCAAAGGCTCCAAATTTTAACTTTTGCATGAGGGGATAGAATAAATTACGGAAAAATAAAACCATAGTGTATTATGATGAGATATATTTTTTGGGTAACCATCAAAAATATCAGCAACTTTCTCACTAAAATGTCTAAAACTAGAAGATACAAACACTATATATAGGCTATTTGTGCTATATTTACATCAGTAAAAATATCAGCAAAAAATAGTAAATAAAGGATTGATAATGCCATTTACTCCTCCACTGCCCACGAAAAATGGAGTTACTCCCTATGAGCTGGTCGCTTTAGCAGAACAAGTATGGATCAATAGTGCCAAACTCACGAGTACCTATAGTCCTGCTCTATTGGGGAGTATCAAAGAGCTACTTAGAAAAGTCAATAGCTACTACTCAAATAGAATAGAATCAGAGGGAACTCACCCTATAGACATAGAACGAGCGATGAAAAAAGATTTTGATAGTGATGAAACAAAGAGAGATCTTCAGCAACTTTCACTAGTCTATATCGAAGTTCAAAAACATATCGAGGCTTTGTGTCAAAGAGATGATTTTGAACCATTTTCAAAAGATTTCATCTTGTCCGTACACAAAGAGTTCTATTCAAAAGATGAGATGCAAGCTTTTTGTATCGTACCCAAGAACGAAGAAGGGACTGAATCGACAAATATGATAGCAGGAGAGTTGAGGAGAGATGAGGTGGCCATAAGGGAGCATATCGCTCCATTGGCTACAGAGCTTAATAGTCTATTTGTCACCTATGAAAATTTTTATAACAAAGATTTGAATAAAATACCACAAGCTCAAAAGCTCATTCATGTGATTGTGGCTCACCATAGGCTAACTTGGATACACCCTTTTTTGGATGGAAATGGCAGAACCTCTCGTTTGGTTCTCGATGGGAGCATGTGTCATATTGGACTAGATGGGTATGGATTGTGGAATATTTCTAGAGGCTTGGCTAGAGATGCTACTGAGTACAAGAAATATCTCTCATATGCAGACCAAAAAAGGCAAGGTGATAGAGATGGAAGAGGACAACTTTCGCTCAAAGGGTTGGAACTTTATGTCAAATTTATGCTAGAGACGGCACTAGATCAGATCAATTTCATGAATAATGTTTTGCAGTTAAATACTCTAAGTAGTAGGATCACACAATATGTAGAATTGTCAAGAAAAGGTATGTACTCTATAGAAGCTCTACCTAAATACTCTGAATATCTTTTAAAAGAACTGCTGATACGAGGAGAGCTAGCAAGAGGAGAGGTGAAAAATATTATAGGTGCAGGAGATACCACAGCACGAAACCTAACCAAAAAGCTCTTGGAGCTTGAATACATAGAGTCTGATAGCCCCAAAGGTCATATACGACTCAAATTTAACTCTTATTTCGCCTCCAAGATATTCCCTGATCTTATCCCCACAAAGGAGTAGATATCTACTCCTGTCATATACTATGTAGCAGCCCTCTGATCGAGCAACTCTAGCGTCTGTTTCAAAGTTTTTGCTTGTGATTGGAACATTAGGTCTATCTTTTCTATAACTGTATTTAGATTTTTTCGTGACCAAGATTTGGCTTCTGTCTCCTCTTCGAGATACTCCTCTTTGTCTATAAGACCATCTTTGAGCATTTGTGCAATACTCTCTATAGTCTCTTTCCTTCTTTTGAATATCTGGACTTTTGACTCTTGGAGTATTTTGGTGAGTTCATCTGCCATCTTCTCTGACTCCTCTATGATGGTTTTGTTGAGCTTGTCTACGCTTTGTTGATAGAGAGCATAAGAGTGCTTTTTTTGTAGGTCGTTGTCTAGGGTGAGTCTATGTGCTATCTCATCTTTTTGTGCCTCTATGAGGATAGAAAATATCTCTCCCATCTGCTCTCTGAGCAGTATCCCTTGTTCTTTGCTGTAGAGAAACTCATTCCACATACCTAGTCTAGCTTTTTTGCTATTTACCATAGTTCGTAGTTTATTCTCTTTGGATAGTGGCTCTACTAGCTCCAAATCTCTGCTTGTAACCTCTGTACTATCTACCTCTATAAACGAATTTGATTCTCTATGCATACTGTCCCCTTTTTGATTTTTGGATAAAAAATAGTAGCTCATCTGTTTTGGATATTTTGGAAAATAGTATCCCTCCAAAATATCCAAAACACTTATCGTAGTATCTCATATCAAAATACAAAGGATAAGAGATGCTCAATAGATGGATCAGAAGAGTGGCAGCTATAGATGAGGGGTTGATGCGTGATGTACCCAAATATGACAAGATATGGGCTACACATATTGGATATATGTTGATATTGACTTTTGTTATACTCTTTGGGATTGTATATATGTCTATTGGGTATTTTGGTGCTTCTCAGGTACTTTTCGATGCTACTACGAACACCTTATCGCTTCACTCTAACCAAAAAACTACTACAGATACCATCATATCTATAGTGATAGCCTTGGTGATAGCTGGTATGATATTTATGTTTGATAGAGCTATCTACCAATCAGACTGGTTTGCTCAAGCACCATACAAGATAGAGATGAGTAGAGGTGAGCGAATAGCTATATTTTTGGGCAAGTTATGGCGTGTGGTGGTGAGGCTATCTATATCGGCTGCTCTTGCTTTTGCTCTATCTACATTTGTAGAGTTGTATATATACGAATCACAACTACTCGATAGTATGCAAAAAAACCACCTCAAAGAGAATAAAAATATATATGAGAGTATCAAGCAGTTCTCTATAGATCAAAAGAGTGAGATAGAGAAGACCACAAAGAGCATCATAGAGCTAGAGTATGCACTAGAGGAGTATCAAAATGGTAGAGTACCACACGAGACTACAGGAGAAGAGCAAAAGAGACTAACCCAAAATATAACTTCACTACAAAATAGTCTCAACAGTAACCAAAAAAGCATCAACCAAACAATGCAACAAGCCTTGATACCACTAGAAAAGAAACTAAAAAGACTTGTAGCTAAAAAGACTAAAGAGCAGGAGGTATATAATAAAAAAGAGATACAGATGATGGGAGAGGATGCAGGTATCAAAAATGATAAAATATCTGGTATCCTCATCAACGGAACTGGCAGAACAGGATGTGGTGTAGTCTGCAAGATACACAAAAAAGCCATGGAGCAGTCAAAAGAGAAATTAGCTCTTATACAAAAAGAGATAGATATAGCACAGAGTAATATATTTCTACTCAAGAGTAAATATCACAAAATGTCACTAGATAGAGAAGATAGCTATATGGCTAAAAAAATAGAAATCAACAGAGCATACAAAGAGCAACAAACATACAAAAAAGCTCAACAACTAAAAAATGTTCAAAAAAACCAAGAGAAGCTTAAAGAAAAACTAGAAGAGCAAAAAGCCCACCTCTACAATCTCCAAAATAACCAAAAAGCACTACTCTCTGAGTATACACAGAGGATTACTAGCAGTCCTGCATTTATACGGTTTCGTGATGGACCTGTGACGCGACTAATGGCACTAGATGACCTCTATGGTGACAGTAATCATGGTGAGAAGATGTATGAGTTTTCTATACTTATCAAGATATTTTTGATGTTTTTGGAGGTGCTACCAGTACTTGTCAAAGTACTGTTCTCTCCACCTAGTGTATATGCAGTAATGTTACAACAACAAGCAGCACAAGGTGTTAAAAGAGCCTATGATGGAGATACAGACACGCTAGAGGAGATAGAGAGACAGATAGGGTTAGAAGAGAGACGCAGAGAACTCAATGAGCTAAGAAACAAACGACTATTTGAAGAGAGTATTTCACAAGAATACAAAAACAATACAAGTAGATATAAGAAATCTGCATAAAATAAAAGGGAAATTATGAAAAAGAAGTTAAAGGTAGGTCTCTGTGGATATAGAGATCTCAAAGAGGATGAGTTAGAGGTGGCACTCTATCTTATAGAGACTACTCTTAAATGTCTTATAAAAAAGGAGAGTGGCAAGGAGCTTATGCTTATCACTTCTCTCTCTCAAGAGATAGACAAAAATATCATACGCTT
>QMKU01000174.1 GCA_003646525.1 Campylobacterota bacterium | reverse complement strand
TACAGGGGTCTATCTATATAGACTCATCCAGTACATCTTCCGGTCAATCTAAAGTCACCGTCTATTTTGAACCCGGCTATGACTTGGACATCGCAGCTGTGGATGTACAAAACAAAGTCTCTACGGCAACGGCATCACTGCCTGCGGAAGTGACACAGTCAGGAGTGATCGTAGACAAACAGAGTCCCTCTGCAGTGTGTTTCGTAACAGTCAGTGGTGATGATCGTTATGACGATGCATTTTTGAGTAACTATATCAGTATCAATGTATTGGATGAACTCAAACGGATACCCGGTGTGGGTAAAGCAGAGATCATGGGTGAAAAGAAGTATGCGATGCGTATATGGCTGGATCCAGACAAGATCAATGCACTGGGTTTGACACCAAATGATATTATCAACACTATTAAATCGCAGAACAAACAAGCAGCGGTAGGAAAGATAGGTTCCAGCCCTACCTATGGTGATCAGCAGACAGAGTATGTGTTGAGTGCTGAGGGTAGGTTGTCTCAAGTAAAGGATTTTGAAGAGATCGTCATTAAGTACAAAAAAGATGGTTCTCTTGTCTATTTGCGGGATGTTTCCAAGATAGAGCTTGGGGCAGAGAGTTATGACTGGAACGCCATTCTTAATGGTAAACCTACAGGACTCGTAGGGATATACCAACTGGCAGGAAGCAATGCACTTGAGATCAGAAAAAAAGTGGGCGAAGTGATGGAGCGGGTAAAAGACCGCTTCCCTGATGGCATCCACTATGATATTCCCTATGATACTACAGCGTATGTGAATGTAGCCATCGACAATGTTGTGGAAAATCTGTTTACGGCTATCTTGCTGGTCATCATCATCATCTATATCTTTTTGCAGTCTTGGAGACCTACGGTTATCGCAGCAGTGGCCATACCTGTATCGCTCATAGGTACTTTTGCCGCTATGTATGTAGCACCCGGATTCTCCATTAACTTCTTAACGCTCTTTGGGCTGATACTGGCCATCGGTATCGTCGTCGATGATGTCATACTGGTGGTAGAGAATGTTGAGGTGATCATGTACAGAGAGCCTGAACTTTCTATGCCACTAGTGGTCAAAAAATCAATGATTCAGCTGATCGGTCCTATTATATCAACAACACTTGTGCTGGTTGCTGTATTTGTTCCTGTCTCTATGGTGCCGGGTATTACAGGTTCTTTGTATCAGCAGTTTGCCTTGACCATATCGTTTGCTGTACTTATATCGTCTCTTAATGCACTCACGCTTTCACCGGCTATCGCAGCCATCATCATCAAGCGTCGTGGCAAAGATGAGAAGAAATTTGTAGGCTTTAGAATGTTTGAAAGAGGGTTTGCCTGGCTTACCGATATCTACACAAACTTCATCACACTGCTTGTCAAGTTCCGCTATATGGTTTTAGTACTGTTTTTTGGACTTTTGGCTGTGATCTATATGATGTTTATTACGACACCGACTGGTTTTGTACCCTCTGAAGATAAAGGTGTCTTTATGGTCACAATGAATCTCAAAGCAGGTAGCTCCATAGAACGTACCGTGGACGTCCGTAAACAAGTGGATGTCATTGTGAGAGGGATAGATGGAGTCAAGAGTGTGATAGCAGTAGATGGATTCAATGCTATCACATCATCTATGGACGGGAGTGCCGGTACGATGTTCGTCACACTGGATCCGTGGGAAGAGAGACAGACACCCAATCTCAGTATAGAACATATCATCAAACAGGTTTTTATCAGGACAGCGCAGATATCAGATGCCAAAGTAGCTGCTTTTAACATGCCTGGTATCACAGGGCTTGGGTCTGTAGGAGGATTTGACTTTAGACTTCAAGACCACCTCTCAAGTGATATGGATACATTTATGTACTATGCCAAAGAGATGATAAAAGAGGCGAATAAAGATCCACGTATAGGCAGAGCCTTTACGACATTTAATCCCTACTATCCATCGTATGCTATAGAGATAGATCGTAAAAAAGCCAATGCTCTGGGTGTAGATGTGGCCACTCTGTTTAGTACGATGCAAGTCTATTTGGGATCTTTTTATGTGAATGATTTTGTCAAATACGGTAAAGTATTTAAAGTATTTGTTCAAGCGGACAAAAAATTCAGAAGCGAAAAGAGTGACATAGAAAAACTTTATGTGAAAAGTAAACTGGATAAAATGGTTCCTCTCTCAGCACTTGTTACTGTCAAAGAGCAGAAAGTACCGCAGAGTCTTACACACTACAATCTTTACCGCTCCATACAGATCAATGGTTCTGCTGCACAAGGGCGAAGTTCCGGCGAAGCAATGCAGGCTATGGAAGAGATAGCCAAAAAAGTACTGCCAAAAGGGTATGGCTATGAATGGTCTGGTATGTCATACCAGGAAAAAGTGGCAGGAAATGGTCAAGTATTGGTATTTTTCTTTGTTGCTTTAATAGTCTTCCTCGTTTTATCTGCCCAGTATGAATCCTGGATCCTTCCATTGATGATCTTGCTCTCCGTACCTGTGGTCATGATAGGTGCAATGGGGGCTTTGAAATTTGCAGGATTGCCACTTAATGTCTATGCACAGGTGGGACTGGTCCTTTTAATTGCTCTGGCCTCCAAAAATGCTATTTTGATCGTGGAATTTGCCAAAGAGTTAAGAGAGTCAGGCAAGAGCATTGTTGATGCCGGTATCCAAGCGGGTAAATTACGTTTCCGTGCCATTATGATGACCATTTTGTCATTTGTGTTTGGTACGATACCGTTGGCTTTTGCTACAGGAGCAGGTGCAGTCACACAGAAATCGATTGGTATAGGGCTATTGGGAGGAATGCTTGCCGCAACCCTGGTAAGTACACTTCTGGTACCAGTGCTCTACGTATTACTTGAGACGATGCGTGAGAAATTCGTCTCTGTAGAAGATGAAATAGCAAAACGGGAGATGACTTAAATGAAACGATTATTACAGGGATTGGTCTTAACACTACTTTTTGGGACACTCTTTCTGTCTGCAAAAAGTCAGACACTGACCATAGATAAAGCCATAGAACTTGCACTCAAACACAGTCCTGATATTGACATTAGCCGTTTTGATTTTAAAAGAGCTATCGAGCGTAATAAATTTCAAAAAGGATATTATCTTCCGCGTGTAGATTTGGCTGCGCTTGCCGGAGGTACAGGTATGGACTTCAAGCAGCAGGGAAATCTAAATGGCATGACACTTCTAGGTAATCTCTCTGCCTCACAACTCATTTATGATTTTGGTAAAACTTCCGGTCGTATAGATGCCTCTGATTCAGAAGCCAATGCTTTGGAAGCCAGTATAAATCAAGTGATCTCTACTAAGATCTTAACGGTTAAAGCACGGTATTATGATGCTTTGAAAATGAAAAGTATCATAGGGGTGAATCAAAAGAATATTAAACTGCAAGAGGGGCAACTCAGACGGGCAAAACGTTATTATGAGACTGGGATCAAAACTATTATTGACGTTTCTGATGCTCAAGTACGTTTGACAGAAGCAAAACTGGACTTGAGTAATTCACAGTATGAACTCAAACTGCGTATGGCATTGCTTGAAGAGGCAATGGGGTACACACCTTACAGCGGTAACTATAACCTGTATCACAGAAAACTGGATCTGCTAAATGTAAGTCGTAAACTTCCAAAGATCAGTACACCGCTTTCACAACTCGAAGGCTTTGCATATGACCATCGTTATGAGTTAAAAAGTTCAAAATACCTGGTAGAGAGTTCACGCTCTATAGTAGAGAGTGAAAAGGGAGGGTATCTTCCTACACTTTCTCTCAGAGGAGACTATACGGCACAGAGTGTAGATGATGATTTTATAGCTGCAACTCCACAGAGACAATGGCAAGGTGGCATAGACTTGAAATGGAATCTTTTTGCAGGAAACCAGACAGATGCTTCTGTACAGGAAGCCAAGATCGCTGCATTAAAAGCAGCTTCACAGGTAGATAATGTACGTCTGCTGATCAAACGTCAGGTGATCGAAGCGCGCTTGGGGATCCTTAGAACAAAAGATTCTGTTAAGCTTTCTGAGAGTATTGCAAAAGCCAGTGAAAAAAAGTATGTACAGGCAAAAAAAAGATATGAAAATGATCTTTCTGATTATATAGAACTTCAGGAGGCACAGCAGAGTTATATTTCTTCACTTGGTAGACTGGTAAGTAGTTATTATGATTATTATATTGCTATTGCTCAACTTGATTTTGCAGTGGGCAGATAAATATAGTAAGAATTGATTGTTTTGTTGGTGACCCCTAGGAGAATTGAACTCCTGTAACATGGATGAAAACCATGGATCCTAACCGCTAGACGAAGGGGCCAAC
>QMKU01000173.1 GCA_003646525.1 Campylobacterota bacterium | reverse complement strand
GTCAAATCCATTCTACCGGTAAAGGAGAGAACTCCTGCGGCCATTAAGGCAACAAATCCGCCGCCGAGTGAATAAAGAAACAGAACGATGTAGCCATACGTGGCTAAATTACTCAGCATATCTTCCATAGCATATCACCTCAAATTAATTTTTTGTCGCAATTATAACTGTTTAATCTTCATGATCTCATCACGCAGCCGTGCAGCTTCCTCAAACTCCAGCTTTTTGGCCGCTTCTTTCATTCGGCGGTTTAGATCATCAAGCAGTTTTTTTCGTTCGGCTTTTGGCATTTTTTCCATCTTTTTACTTTTCAGGTAAAGATCGCCAGCATCATCAACTTTCAGGTTTTTATCGAGAATACGTTTGACTGTTGTCGGGGTGATACCGTGCTCTTTATTGTGTGCCATCTGTTTTTCGCGTCGTGATGCGGTTGTATCCATGGCCCGTTGCATAGATTTGGTTATTTTTTGGGCATAGAGGATTACCCGGCCCTCAGAGTTTCGTGCAGCACGTCCTATCGTCTGGATAAGTGCTGTCTCCGAACGCAAAAAACCTTCTTTATCGGCATCGAGAATGGCGATTAGGCTGACTTCAGGCAGGTCAAGGCCCTCTCTCAGGAGATTGATACCGACAAGCACATCAAAATCACCCATGCGGAGTGAACGTATGATCTGATTGCGTTCGATCACATCAATATCGGAGTGTAAATATTGGATACGGATACCGAGGTCCGCCATATATTTTGTCAATGCTTCCGCCATCTTTTTTGTCAGGACGGTCACAAGGACGCGGTCTCCTTTCGCGACGGTTTTCTTGATCTCATCATGCAGGTCTTCAACCTGGTTATCACTGGGCTTGATCTCTATTTCAGGATCAAGCAGACCGGTTGGACGGATAAGCTGTTCTGCTTTAATAGCAGACATTTCGAGTTCGTATTCCGACGGTGTTGCTGAAACAAAAAGGTAATGGGGTGCTTTATTGATAAATTCGTCAGCCTTCAATGGCCGGTTGTCAAGGGCACTTGGAAGACGGAACCCATACTCTACCAGTACTTCTTTACGGCTGCGGTCTCCGGCGTACATCCCGCGAAACTGTGGGAGAGAGACATGGGATTCGTCAACGATGATCATATAGTCATCATGGTGCAGATCAAAGTAATCAAGCAGGGTGTAGGGTGCCTCTCCGGGCTTTTTATCGGTAAGATGCCTCGAATAATTCTCGATTCCCTTACACATACCGACTGTCTCCATCATCTCAAGGTCAAATTCGGTACGCTGTTTCAAACGCTGTGCTTCAACCAATCTATTTTCTTTAAGCAGAAAATCCAGCCGTTCTCCCAACTCATCTTCAATGGTCTTGATCGCACGGGAGAGTTTCTCTTTTCCGACGCTGAACTGGCTTGTCGCATAAATGGTGACTTTTTCTTTTGTCTCAAGCCGTTTGTTGGCAATGACCTCAAAGGTATAGATACTGTCAACTTCATCACCGAAAAACTCGATTCGGACCGCTTCATCTTCCATGTAAGGCGGAAAAATATCAATGACATCACCGCTGACGCGGATATGGCCGCTGTCAAAATAGGTGTCATTACGGGTATAACCCATCTCAACGAGGCGCAGCAGCAGTTTTTTCTGATTAATCTCATCACCCACTTCGATGACCTGCACCATCTTTTCATACTCTTCGGGATCACCAAGACCATAATTAGCCGATACCGATGCGACAACAATGACATCATCATAGCTGAGAAGATTTGCCGTAGCAGAGAGCCGCAGCCGTTCAAGTTCATCATTGATGGCACTATCTTTTTCGATGAAAAGGTCCTGCCGCGGTATATACGCCTCGGGCTGGTAGTAGTCATAGTAGCTTATGAAGTATTCGACATGGTTGTTGGGGAAAAAGCTTTTAAACTCACTGTAGAGCTGGGCGGCAAGTGTTTTATTGTGCGTCATGATGATCGTAGGCATCTGCACACGCTCGATCACTTTGGCCATTGTAAAAGTCTTTCCGCTTCCGGTTACCCCTTCGAGTGTTTGATAGCGGTTCCCCTTTTCAATGCTCGTAACAAGTGTTTCAATGGCATTTGGCTGATCCCCTGCAGGGTCATATTCTGTAACAACATCAAATTTTGCCAATTTTACTCACTTTATCGATTAGAATTGTGATAGAATTATAGCAAAGTGAGGAGACCCCTCACTACTTACTGACAAATAGTTAAGGGAAAGCATGGAAGAGCAGAGCATATTAGACAAATTAGGTGAAAAAGTATCACAGATTTTACAACAGTATCACGACATTCAGGGTGAAAATGAAGTATTGAACAGTGAAGTTGCTGAACTCAAAGAGCAAAACGAGATATACGCGGGTCAAGTAGAAAAACTCGAAGATGATATCGCAGAAAAAGATATGGAGATTGAAGAGATTGTGAATAAGATTGAAAGTATTCTGGGATAATCAGGGTATTGATTGTTAAATGACAAAAAAAATAACACTCACCGTAAACGGCAGACGTTTTGACATTGATCTTGAGAAGGAGTTTGCCTCCTACTTTTTAAAACAAATCAAAATAGATTTGAATGCCGATGGTAATAATGAACTGAAAACGCTGCTTCAGGCCTATGTGAGTAAAAGCCATGAGCTCTTTTTACAGGAGAAAAAGATCGGCATTATGCTTGACACTTTTTCAGAAAAAAAATAGAAGGGTCTGGTATTTATCTTCTTGATTTGGCGGATGAGTTATGAAAATCCTATCCGGGAAAAGTTATTTGTAAATTGCTCTCGGGCCTACTCGGGTGAGAGTGCTAAGGATGAGGTATGCTCTTCATGTTGAAAATCAGAAGGATGTGTAAAGATGAAAATTGAAGACCTAAATGACCCGACAAGAAGTATGGTAGGCGGACAGGATATGACAATTTGGCTTGTGATGTTTGGAGTTTTGCTTGTTATTGCCATTATTTTGGCATTTTTAAATAGAGACAGCTTGGGAAAATAATGGGACACCAAAAGTATCATTTTCCTGTCTCTAATCACTTTAGAAAAACAAAAAAAACTTTCTGGATGTAATCTGATGCAGCTTATAGAATCACAAACAATAGAATTCAAGCAATTATGGAAAGATGAGTATTTAAAAACCATCTTTGCATTTGCAAATACAGATGGTGGGGTTTTATATATTGGTATTTGTGATGATGGTGATATTGCTGGAGTTGAAAAAGTAAACTCTCTTTTGGAAATTTTACCAAATAAGATAAACAATAGATTAGGTTTACTGATAGATATACGAGTGAAACCTTTTGATGGTAAGGATGTTGTACTTATTGAAGTTGCAAAGACTTATGCCCCTGTATCATTCAATGGTAAATTCTACAAAAGAAGTGGAAGCAACACTATAGAACTTAATGGCTCGAATCTTACAAATTTTTTATTGCAAAAGTATGGCAAAACCTGGGATGATATCGTTGTAGATAATTTTACGATTGATGATATAAATTTAGAGACGATTGAAAATTTCAAGATATGGAGCAGAAAAAGGGCACCTTTTATAGAAGAAGAAAAAGATTTAAAGCGATTACTGGAAAAATTAAATTTGTATGAGGGCAGTCATCTCAAAAGAGCAGCAGTTTTATTATTTGGCAAAGATCCTCAGAGATATTTTATACAGTCTCACTCCAAAATAGGTAGATTTTTAAGTGACAGCGAACTTTTGACAAGTGATATAGTCGAGGGAAATCTTTTTGAGCAATTGGAGAAAATAATAGAGATATTACGGACAAAATATCTTCATAGTTATATTTCATATGATGGTCTTAACAGGGTTGAAACTTTGGAATATCCCTATGAAGCGGTAAGAGAAATCATTATAAATGCCCTAATCCACAGGGATTACTCAGACACAACTGTCCTTCAAATAAGAGTGTATGATAATAAGATTGTATTCACAAATGGGGCAACACTGTCTCATGAGGTACCAATAGAAAAGTTTAAGGTAGATCACCTGTCAAAACCCTACAATCCACTTATTGCAAATATATTTTACAAGGCAGGTTTCGTAGAAAGTTGGGGCAAGGGCACTAATAATATTGTAGAAGATTGCATCAAGATGCAATTGCCGGAACCTGATTATAAATACACACAACATGCTGTGCAGGTTTTTATATATAAAGCTACCCCAAAGACTACAAAAGAGAGATTGGTAGAGTTCATAAAAGAAGATAGTTATATAACAAGAGAATTATTGGCAGAAAAACTAGGTATTACAATAAATGGAGTAAAACAGCATATCTTGAATCTAAAAAAAGATAACATACTAAAAAGAGTTGGTGGAAGAAAAGATGGTTTT
>QMKU01000172.1 GCA_003646525.1 Campylobacterota bacterium | reverse complement strand
TCGGACTCAATGTAAATGAACGGGGATTTTTTGATGTTATCCTGATTGATGGTATTGCCATTGTTTCGCAGTTATTGATATTGGCAGCATCTATGCTGTTTATACCATTGGCATTAACCTCAAAGCGTTTCCACGAATATTCGTACCCTGAATTTTTTGCACTCTTCTTGTTCATGATTGCTGGCTTTCAATTTATGGTAGCAACTGACAATCTTATTTTGATTTTTGTGGGTATTGAAACAGCATCTCTGTCTCTCTATACACTGATCGCTTTACATAACAGAAGTAGCTCTTATGAAGCGGCTGTAAAATACTTCACGATGGGAGCATTGGCAGCAGGATTCTATACTATGGGTTCTGCAGTGATATATGCTCTGACAGGAAGCGTGGAACTGTATCAGGTTGCAGATGTCTTGCAGAGTCGTGTAGGAGAGCCTGGCATTATGTTGGCGATTCTCGGCGGATCCTTTTTGCTTTTGGCAGCTTTTGCCTTCAAGCTTTCTCTCTTTCCTTTTCATACTTGGACACCAGATGTCTACGAGGGTGCAAGTGCTCCATTAGCAGGATATATGTCTATTGTACCCAAGATCGCCGCTTTTGTTGTAGCTATGCGTATCTTTGGTATGTACATTGATCTAGGTATCGAGTGGGTGAGAATTGCTATATTGGTCTTGGCAGTTCTTACCATGACACTGGCAAATATGATGGCATTGGTTCAAGAGGATGTCAAGAGGATGCTTGCTTACAGTTCCATCTCACATGCTGGATTTGTGATGGCAGCCATAGCACTGGATACAACCAAAGGAAATACGGGTGTATTCCTCTATTATGGACTCTTTATGTTTACAAACCTTGGAGCATTTACGATGCTGTGGATTAGTCGACACAAAGACAAAGTTCATCACTCAAGATATGATCATCCGTATCAGAAGTTTTCAGGCTTGGTGAAAATCATGCCATTCGCTGCGGTGATCATGGCACTCTTCATGCTCTCTTTGGCAGGTGTTCCTCCATTCTCAGTCTTCTGGGGAAAGATTTACATCATGAGTGCTGCTATAGATGCAGGGTATGTTTGGTTAGCAATTGTAATGGGTCTTAACTCTGCCATTGCTGCCTACTATTATTTGAAGTTGATTGTCTATATGTTCCTGATGGAGCCTGAACAGAATGATGGCACAGTAACATACAATATGACAAAGCCTTTGATGACAATAGTTGGTATAGCTGTAGCAGCAACTGTTGGATCAGTCTTTATCATGCAACCACTTATCTCATATATCTTCTATATGGTGAGCGCAAGCGGATATTGACAGTAAATAGATAACCGACAAGGATACCTTGTCAGGTTATTATCCTCCGTAATTTTCTTCTTCAAATTTTCTAAATATAAAGTTAAATGTCAATATTATATACTTCAAATAAGTAATGATAAAAGCAAAAATAAGATTGTAAGGATTTTTGATGCGATATGTTTTCTCGTTTCCATCGCTCCTGCGCAATGCCAATATATTTGCTCTTGCAAACTCCCTAAATCTTACTCCTTACAAACTTCTTAAACTCACTCTTGTCATCTATGGCAAACATAGCATTTTGTATCTCTTTTAGTTTAGATATGTCTGTTATGGACTCTATAGCCGAGAGTAAATCTTTTGAAAAATTGTTAAACTTGTACTCTACGCCCATTTTTATGGATGCATATACCCCCCTTTTCTCACCTCTCTGCTCTCCTATATGTATCCCCTCATCTCTCCAGACTCTTGCTAAACTTGGCATCTCTTCTCCTTTTGTCTCTATGATTATGTCATCAAACTTATCTTGGCTCATCTCTTTTTTTGTAACAAAATACTCAAAGAGCATTATCTTTCTATTGTCATCTAACTCTACTATATCTCTGAGTATAGGTTTTATATCTTCTACACTATTGAAGATATTCTTCATCAGACTTTTTTGAACAAGGAGTCGTGGGGTTTGTCTATGTTTAGTTGTAGTTTGTACATAGGGTTGCTCCTTTTTTGGTTTAGACTACTTTGGGAGATCTGTTTGTTTGTATCCTTGGGGTCAATGCCAATGAAATAAGCTTTTTTTGAATAAAACTTGTAGGGGTAGCCCTAAGTGGCTACCCTAATTAGGGCAACCACAAGGGATTGCCCCTACATTAATTCCTTATTTCATTGGCATTGTCCTTGAGGTAGGCTATGTAGTTTTATTATAACAGATTCATTTTGTTAGTAACTTTAGGTTTTTGAACTAGCAAGAGGAAGTGTATTGCCAGTAACATTCGCGTAGGTCGGGGTGTCCTCTCCCCAACATATCACCCAACCGACAAATGACTCGATGCAAAAACAAAACCACTATATATCGAAAATATACAATCATCAATCATTTCAAATTTATTTTGGGTTATTGTTATGATTTGTGTATGCCAGTAATTGTCGGGGAGAGGACACCCCGACCTACGCTAAAAAATCCAAAGCCAAAAAAACAGCCAAAATCTAATGTAAAGTTCTGAGGAGACTCTTGTAGGGTGCCGTTTCCAACGCACCATTATTACTAAACTCCTGCTTTAGTTTCTGCTTCCAGGCTTAATCGCTATGCTTCCTGATTTGCAGAGTGGACACTCCTCTGGTGCATACATAGCAAACTCAAAATCTTCGAGTGCAAAAAATGGAACAGCATTGGGAAGTTTGCATTCAGCTTTTGGGGCTACCATGCTGCCTTTGCGTTGGCAAAATCCACGATTGGCTAGTGCAGCAAAAGCAACTACTTCTGCGCCAAGCTCTTCGATGACCGCAGATGCTTCCATAGCTGATCCGCCTGTGGTGATGATATCTTCACAGATAAGAATCTTTTCGCCTTTGGTAACTTCAAATCCACGACGAAGCTCCATAGCTCCCTCTTTGCGCTCTACGAAGATGCTTCTCTTGCCTAGGGCTCTTGCTAGTTCATATCCAGCCAATACCCCACCTAGAGCTGGTGCACAGACTGTATCGATTTGAATATCTTCTGCTTTGATCATAATAGCTAGTTCTTTTGCTAGAAGCTCTGCCCTTTTTGGATCTTCGAGAACTTTTGCACTCTGAAGGTATCGGTTGGAGTGGTTGCCACTACTGAGAATGAAATGCCCTTCCAGAAGTGCGCCAGCATCTTTGTATGTCTGTTCTATATTCATAGGCTATACTTTCAGGATATCTATTTCTTTTATCTTGAGTATCTCTTCAATTTTTGAGATATACTCATCTGTAAGTTTTTGGACATGCTCAAGACCTTTTTTCATCTCATCTTCACTTATATCTTTCTCTTTTTCCAATTTTTTAACAGCGTCATTGCTCTCTTTTCGGATATTTCGGATAGCTATTTTTGCTTTTTCGCTCATTGCTTTTGCCTGCTTGACAATCTCATGTCTCTGCTCGCTAGTCATAGGAGGAAAGAAAAGCTTAATGAAATCTCCGTCATTATTTGGGTTAACACCAATATTGGCTTCTTGGATTGCTTTTTCTATCACAGAGAGGAGAGATTTTTCCCAAGGAGTGATGGAGATTGTCGTAGCATCTGTAGCGATGACATTTCCCACTTGATTGAGTGCGGTGGAAGTCCCATAATAGTCTACTCTGATATTGTCTACAATCGATGTCGTAACTTTACCCGTTCTTAGTGTAGCAAAATCGCGCTTGAGGGCATCGATACTCTTTTGCATATGTTCTTGTGTGTGGTCATAAATTTCATTTAGCATACTATTTCTCCTGTGTAATAATGTGTTTGTCTCAACCCTGTTTAGTGAGTAGCAGGTTTGGGAGCTTCTGGCGTTTCAGGTGCATCAGTTGCCGGTGACTGAGGAATGGCTTTAGCTTCGCTCGCTGGTGCTACTGGTGCTGTTGGCGCACTCGGTACAACGATCTTTTTTGCCTCTGGCGAAACAGGTACAGAGGATGCGATAGTCTCAGCAACAGATTTGCTATTCTCTTTTGTATAGAAGTAGCCCAATACCAATGTATTGAGTACAAAAAGCAAGGCGATTCCAAAAGTGGCTTTTGCCAAAAATCCCATAGGCCCCTTGGCTCCAAACATAGATTCGTTACTGCCACTATAGGCACCTAGACCGATACTAGAACTTTTTTGCAAGAGTACAGCGATCGTAATAGCTAGTGCCAAAACAATTTGCACGATGAGTAGTGTTGATGTCATTGATTCCTCGATATGTATGTTATTTTCTAAAATCAGGCTATACGGAGGTGCTCCTAACCTAATTTGGGTATAATTTTGTGGATTATACCTAAAATAAATGAAAAATGAGTTAAATGAATGATAAGGATAGCTCAAGAGTTTTCCCGTTTTGCCGATACATATA
>QMKU01000171.1 GCA_003646525.1 Campylobacterota bacterium | reverse complement strand
TGTTATTTTAGTGTAGTTTTGCTGTATCTATACACTTTCTCACCAAAGAGAGTTTACAGCTTGATATATCATATCACTTTAGTTGTTTGGATTTTTATATTAGACTGCCTCATCAATGAAAAAACCACCTACCATCATAAGGCAATAACACACCTACAAACCTCGTCCAAGCCTCCTGCGTAAAAATAGTATCGACAAATAGTTGACTATCTGGCGAGAGATAAAACAATAGCATAAGTGATAGATATACGATAAGAGTATCTACTTTTTCTTTGAGAGTTTTTAGTTGAAATAGTTTGAGTGCTGTTCCTGCTGATCTTTTGATCTTTTGATTGTTTAGGTCTATGCTATATAATTCATCAAGCACTAGATGAATGAAATAGTTTACAGTTAGCATCAATCCATATATCCAACTCACAACAATACCTACTTCAGATAGTGCCTCCATCACAATAACTACTACCAATCCTAGTACAATAGCCATAGGTATAGAGTGCATCATCCCACGATGTACAGAAATCCATCTAAATATCCCAATAAAACCAAAACGAATCAGAACAAAAACAGCTCCACTTATCATAAATATCTCCAAAAGAGAGTACCTAGGAGTGAGCATAAAGAGCAAGATGGTAGTTATGCTCATAGATATTATATTGAACAGTAGCGTGACAGACTTGGAGTAGTCAGAATCTATATCAGGCAATATCCCACCTGCCACCCCAAAGACAAATGCCATAAGAGCATCCACGGGAGTCAAAATACCCATAGAGAGTAGAGTCTCAGCTAAAATCACTGATGAGATAGCAGAGATAGTTATATGAGTTTTGAAATTTGCCATTGGTCAATCACTCTATAGAAAATATCTATCTAGCCCATGAATTGTTTGAAAAACAGGATTGTCCCTCAGTAGAGCTTCTCTATCTACCCTGCCACTGCTTGTGATAGTATAGCTGATATTTCCACACTCTGACGCATCAGTATTACACGCTATGAAGTTAAGTTGAGATAGGCTCTCAAATAGTCTACCAGTGATAGCTATCTTGATACTCTCTGCATTTGGTGAGGGTATATTTTGACAAAATGCTCCTTTACATGGCAGATCTACAAAAAATGAACCTCCGAAATCTTTATCTATGTCAATCCAGCGATTGCCACTAAGATATTTGATACCTCCCGTGCTATCATCATCATATATCAACTGACCACCCAAGAATAGTCTCTCTTGAGGTGTGATTATGGAGATGGATGGTGATCTTTGGAGCATAAAAACAAAGAGGAACACCGTCAAAATCTCCATAAAGATAATCATAGGAGGATGTGATAGTTTTTTGCGTATCATCTACTCCTCCTCTTGAGCTATCTGTATATGAAGTAGTGTGTTGATAGCGTAGACCAAACCACCATATATAGTTGTAGTCACCGCATCGAAGACATTTTCACGAAAAAGAGTCATCAGCTCTCCACTACTACTAGATGCCATAGCAAAAGATCCAAAGGCAAACAGAGTTGCCACCACACCCAAAACTGGAGGAACATTGATACTAAATTCACTGATATTATACTTGCGGCTCTCTAACCACTTATTGCGATTTTCAACTGACTGAAAAGACTCCATAAAGAGCATCAACTGTATCACCAATAGCATCAAGATAGAACCAAATATAGATTGAATAAACAAGTTACTCTCCATAAATTTATCCAAAACCATAGTAAAGTCACTGCTCTTTTCTATAGGCACTATGGTCTGATTTGACTCATCTTCTTGAAAGCATTTCATATTACTAGAGGTTAAGTTCTCATCAAGACACTCTAGCATCTTTGAACTGCTCTCAATCACCTGTTTAGAATTTTTGACTTTTTGAGTTATTTTTGGTATCTCTTGGATATCTATTGTGGGTTTTTGCGTAAAGATCATATATATGATAGAAAAGAGTACTACCAATCCTATAGACATACCTACCAACGCTTCGATCATCAATCTCATATTATCTCCTCTTGTAAATATTTTGTTAAAGGCAACCGCCTCGGCTGAGTCGTTGCTGTGTTTAGCCGAGGTCAGGTGATTCATGATGCATTCGCTACGCTTCACGCATCACAAATCACCAGACCCCTAATAGTCCCCAACAATTGCCAAAATTCCTTATTTCATTGGCATTGAGGGTTGCCATAGGATTATTTGCTCTGCTTGACATAGGACATATGAATCCACCCTATATGCTTGGATCCATTTTTTCTATAGACAAACTCTCCCCACTTTTCTCTATCACCTATACGAACATCCTCTTGCCAAATAAGTCCTGTACCATAAGCAATAGTATCTATGATCTCTGACTTTTTGCCTAGTAGTGGATTGGATCTTACATTGACACCTACTTTTGCAGATACTATATATAGTTGTGATGGTTTACTCTGATGAGAGCTATATATCTCTTCTATATCAAAAGGCTCTATATACTCCTTTTTGGGTGTGATGATCTCTATGGGCTCTACAAGTGTAGGCTTTTCTTCTACTGCCAAAACAGGTTTTTGCAGTTTCCCTCTCATCTCAGCTATCCAAAAATCAAAAGTATTCTCTAGTCGTGCTACATCCTGTATACACTTCTCACTCTTTACGGAGTGCTTGAGATATGTGATATGCTTTTTTATCCCATAGCTTGTACGAGGTTTAGTGAGGCTTGACATAAGGCTTTTGTTGTTGGATGCATCTGCACTACTTGCCTTTTCAAACCAATTTTTGATCAGCCCTATATCAGCCTCTGGTTCTAGCTGTGAGATCACATCTCTATCTTGGCAACTACTCATCATAGACATATCAGGCACCACAATACCACCAAAGAGAGTACTCCAAGCAATTACACTTCCTGCTAATAATATTTTTCTCATTTCTAATCCTTTTTCTTAACTATATTACTTTTAGCTACCCAAGCAAAAGTATCATCAAAATGTATTTTTACAAAACCTCGTTCTACTATCATCTGACCATCATGTTTGGATGGTAATACCTCATATTGGTGCTCCAATTGTGCTATGGGAGTATATCTAGTGGATGGAGAGACTCTGACATTTACTTTTCTGCTCACAATATAGCGATAGCCATCTTCAGAAGTCACCTTCTTTGATACGACAATCTCTGCTTTTTTCTCTTCGATCAAACCAAATTTTCTAGATAGTGCTGGATAGTTATCTATCAAGTCTGTATTGTAATGAAGTGATTTTTTTGATCGTATATCTCCATCTTCATATATATATTTCATCAAATAACTTGCTTCATCATCTTCTTTTGCTAATGCAACATAAATTGTCTCTTTGTCACTAGGATATATTAGATTTTCCATTCTCAACAGATTATTCAACCTTTTAATCTCTTTATCAATAGCTTCTTGACTATCATCTACAGCTATATCAAATTTTTTGAGATCTTCCAAGCTATACATAGCTTCTCTCAGATATATAGATTTAGTAGAATTATCATCTTCTGCCATAGTCACAACTTTCAAGTTTTTCTCAAGTAGGCTACATATAGATGCTATGCCATTTGTCTCTTTGAGTATATCATCCGTGACTAGCTCCACACTATCACTCTTGACAAATGGTGCACACTCTTTTGGCAGAGGGATAGATGCCCATGCACTTGATGTCAACGCCATAGCCAAGACGGCACTTATTGCTATTTTCATCTCTAATCTCCTAGTACTTTGATAGCTGCTGCCAGAGAGACAATTCTCTTCTCCAATATCTTTGCTTTGATGCCATTGCTATCTACACTGTTTTTGATGTTAATCATCTCTTGAAGCAATCCTTTCATCATCAATATAATATAGCTATGCATAGATAGAGAACTCTCAGCATAGCTATAACACTCATCTATGGTTTTTTTATCATCATCGCTCATAGAACCTTTCAATTTGAACTGCTCCTCTGCGACTCTACAAGAAGAACTATTATTAAGGTCGGCCTTGATATAAGTCTTTAGCTGTGTCATTTTGATACCAAATGCTTTTTGGTTTGCTAGTAACTTTCTGTTATCGTTGGCCATAGAGGCTATTGCTGTCTGAGCACTATTGAGATCTCTAACCGCCTTTTGTATTATTTGCTTTTTGCTTGGTTGATTAGATGGCATTGCATCATCAACTATCTGTACATATCCACCACCTGTTGGTTTTGACTTGACTTGACTTGGAACTGCTTCTGCGGATGTTATAGTCAAGTATTGCTGTTTTGATGTTAACTCTATTGGAGTTGCCTTTGCCGATATAGCCATCATAGTCACGAAAGATAGTGCTATTGTCAATTTTTTACTTCTCATTTTTTACCTCTTCTTATTGATTTGAGTTCTGTTTTTTTCTTGTTTACTAGCTCTTCCAATTGTGTAATTTTATCGACTAGATAAGCAGAACGCTTATGTG
>QMKU01000170.1 GCA_003646525.1 Campylobacterota bacterium | reverse complement strand
ATCAACTTAATCTAATTTTTAAAAGTACTCCACTTCGCAAATATAGTAATTACCTTTCTCTTTTATCTTTAGTCGTTCTTGGCCTTGTTCTCATGTACAATAAACGCCATGCCAAATAATAACAAATCTCTTTCCAGTCTCTCGGTTTTTATGCCTGCATACAATGAAGCTCATAATATTAAACAAACTATTCAAGATGCCAAAAAAGCAGTTTCTGGTCTTACCCAAAAATACGAAATCATCATCATTAACGATGGCTCCACAGACGAAACTAAGCAAATCGTCACAAATCTTGCCAAAAAAGACTCACACATTAGACTTATTAGTCACAGCAAGAACGAGGGTTATGGTACAGCAGTTAAGTCAGGCCTCAAGGCTAGCAAGATGGACTGGATTTTTTTCACAGATTCAGATGGTCAATTTAAGTTTGATGAGCTAAGCGAATTTGTTAGAAAAAGTGGTAAAAAAAACCTTGTTATAGGTTATCGTCGTAAGCGAATGGATCCTTTTCATAGGGTTTTCCTAGCTCAAGTACTTCTCAAGATCTGGAATTATATTCTTTTTGGTCTTAAGGTGCGTGACGTTGACTGCGCCTACAAATTATTTCATCGCGATCTCCTCACTTCTCTCAAGTTAGAAACCAGTTCCGCCATCACAGTTAGTGAGTTTATTATTAAAACTAAACTTGCTGGATACAAAATAATAGAGCTTCCAGTCACTCATTATCCGCGTCAATTTGGCGAACAAACTGGAGGTAATTGGAGAGTCATAGCGCGCGCAGCATTTGATAGCCTCTCACTTTTTAAGGAGCTCAGACTCTCATGAGATTTTTGCGCAAGTATTGGTCAATTATTCTTATCCTCGCTCTTGCTCTATTTCTCAGACTTTACAACATTGCTGGCACGATGACTTTTCTCGAGGATGAAGGACGCGATATGTTGATCGTCAAGCGCATGCTAGATACCAAGAGACCTGTCTTAATAGGTCCCCAGACTTCAACTGGCAACATGTATCTTGGACCACTCTACTACTACATCATTATCATTCCTCTAGTCCTTGCCAAAATGAATCCAGTTGGACCTGCAATCTTTATTGCTCTCACCGGTGTTGCTACTGTTTGGTTGGTCTACTTGCTTGCCAAACGCTGGTTCGGCAAGACTCCTGCATTAGTTAGTTCTCTAATGTATGCTATTTTCCCCATGATTGTGCTATTCACTCGCAACTCCTGGAATCCCAATCTTGCTCCTTTTATAACTGCACTCATTTTACTAGTTTTGGACACTCTTATTGTTAATAAGTTACATCAGAGCAAGAAGCACTGGTTAGCACTTGGTCTCTTGGTGGGCCTATTAGTCCAACTTCACTACATGGCATTAATATTCGTTGGCTTTCTCGGCTTATTAGTTCTTATTACCTATTTTCGTTCTTGGCGCAAACTTATTCCAGGAGTTTTCTTTTCTTTTTTGGGATTTGTGATCATGCTTTCTCCATTTATTCTTTTTGAGCTTCGTAATGATTTTGTCAACATGCACGCAATCGAAAAGTTATTAGTAGCCAATGATAACCACACTATTAGATATTCTCTCCCATTTTGGCTTTATCGTGACAAAGTCATCAGTATCAGTCATATCTTATTCGGAAACATTCTCAGTCGTAGTTTTTTTGAGACTGACTTACTCAAGAATATTCTCTCTGCTATTTTTTCATTCCTTTCTATTGCCACTACGATTCTTCTTGCCAAATCCAAGCGATTCGCACCACCCATCCTCATGATTATTTTTCTTCTCTTTGGTTCTATTATTGGACTAGGTATTTATCAAGAGAACATTCACCCTCACTATCTTTCATTTCTTTTTCCTCTCGTACCACTAGTTTTTGCAGCTAGTTTTGCCACCAAACATCTTCGTTATTTTGCTTATGCTTTTGCAGCTTTTGTAATTTTCTGGATCACTCCAACCACTTATAGTTACATCAATTCGGGTCCCACTCTTCAGTCTGAAAAAGCTATCAATATTACCACTTATATTAATAAAGAAATGGACGGTCAACCATACAATCTAGTTAGTAGTAGTCATACTAATACTACTCCATATCAGTATCACGCTTTTATTTCGCCCAATCCACCCAGTAATATTATGGAGTCAGATGTTTTTTTAATCTGTCAAGATCAACCATGTACAGATAATGATATTTATAACAAACAAATCTTTCTTACCGGTCCCGCCCATCCCACTCTAATTAATTATATTGGCCATCCCCTTGCAACTTATGTAATAGAGGATCGAACAATTATTAGCTCAGATCATGTCAGTATGGGAGTCTGGGTTGCCCATCTTAAACTTGTTACACCTAATTAGTGTTATCATAAAAGCATGCAACCATTTATCTCGATTATCATTCCCAACTACAACGAACAAGCCAACCTTAAACGTGGTGTACTCAAAGAACTTAATCAATATCTTAGTAAGCAAAAATATATCTGGGAAGTAATTATTTCAGACGATGGCTCAACAGATCAGAGTCCAAATATTATCAAAAAATTTGTGGCTAAAAATAAAGGATTTAGATTTTTAGATAACCCACATGCAGGTAAACCATTTGCACTCAGATCGGGTGTCAAAGTCGCCAAAGGTAAATACGTATTATTCACAGATATGGATCAGTCCACGCCCATTTCGCAACTAGCCAAACTTATCCCAGCTACAAAAAAAGGATTTAGAGTTGTAATTGGCTCACGTGGAGCGCGTCGTAAAGACTCATCATTCTTTCGTCAGCTTGCCTCCATTACATTTCTTCTTGCCCGTCGTGCTATTCTTCTCCCAAGAATCAAAGACACTCAGTGTGGGTTTAAGTTATTCGAAACAGAACTTGCACGTGACCTATTTTCCCAGATGAGACTATTTGGGCGCAATCAGGATGCAACTGGCTGGAAAGTAACAGCTTATGATGTAGAACTTTTGTATCTCGCTCGCAAAAACAAAGTTATGATTGCAGAAATTCCAGTTCTTTGGCGCAATGAAGATATCTCAGTTAACAAGTCTCGCAATTTTATCAAGGAAAGTTACCAGATGTTTTTTGAGATTCTTAGAGTTCGTATTAACGACATGCTTGGCAAATATGGCTAGAATATCCAAAAGGACTCTCCTCTACAGGAAACCTGGCCGACGGCCAAGTTGGGACAGCAAAGCTGGGAGGAGAGTCCTTTTTCTGCTCTGGACTGCTATCTCGCTAGCAATATTTATTTATTCTTACGGTTTTGTTGACTTTAATCTCACTCTCTCTTCAAATCCTGCAGTTATGAGCTTTGTAACTTGGGCACAATCTCTCGCCATGTTCAATCGACCTCTTTCTCTCAATGTGTATTTAAGTTTAATATTTACACTATTTGTTTTATATACTGCAACACTGAGACACTGGAGTACTGGAGCACTAAAACAATTTCCATGGAAGTTTATTGGTCTCATAGCCATAATTTTAGCTTTTTCTTATCCATTTCTTTCTCATGATGTTTTTAAATATCTTTTTGCTGGTCGTATGGTTGTAGATTACGGTCTTAATCCTCATATCATTCCACCCAATCATATAGTAGGGGATGATTGGCTTAGATTCTTGCGTTGGGTTCATACCCCCAGTCCATACGGTCCATTTATGACCATCCTAGCTATTATTTACTATGTATTAGGAATGGGAAAATTTGTTCCTACACTATATTTATTCAAGTTAGATCAAATTGCTTGGTACGGGCTAGCAATATTTTTGATTGGTAAATTATCTAATAAAATTACCAAAGATAAGAGCAAGGTAGTTTTATCTCAACTAATATTTGCTCTCAACCCACTCATTCTTATCGAGTGGTTAGTCAACGCACACAATGACGCACCCATGATTACTCTTATGCTTCTTTCGATCTATCTTCTCACCCAGAAAAAGAGACTTTCATCTTTTTTTGCTCTCACCTTCTCAGTTGGAATCAAATATGTCACAATTATTTTTCTTCCTTTTATTTTTCTCAAAAAGAAATTTTCTACAAAATTTATTGTTCACTATTTACTGCTTATCCTAACTCTCACTCCCTTACTTTACAGGTATTCATTTCAGTATCAACCATGGTACGTGACCTGGCTTATTCCTCTTGTAGCAATTCTCCCCCTCTTTCCGCTCACTTACATTGTGATTGCTTATAGCTTTGGTTCTCTCCTTCGTTACATCCCATTTATTCGTACTGGACTCTGGGGAGCAACGCCTTCAGCCTTCGCTCTCTACTCATTCGCCCCGCCTATTTTTGTTGCACTCATTATTTTCATCACGAGACGCTTGCGTAGGCTATAATCAAATCTATGAGACCACTATTTCCCAAGTTGACTAAACTCCAATGGTTATTTATTTTTGGCATCTCGATTATTTTT